>CBDUMB010000081.1:0-9991 GCA_965368205.1 uncultured Pseudomonadaceae bacterium
CCCTTCCCCAAGTCGATCTGTACCTCTGTAAACCACGTGGTCTGCCATGGCATTCCCACCGAGAGTAAGATATTAAAGAACGGCGATGCGCTGAACATTGATATCACCGTGATCAAAGATGGCTACCACGGTGATACCAGCAAGATGTTCTGCATCGGCGAACCTTCAGTGCTGGCCAAACGGCTGATCAAAGTCACCCAGGAGTGCCTTTATAAGGGTATCGAAGCGGTAAAAGCAGGCGCGCATCTGGGTGACATCGGCCACGCCATCCAGCAACATGCCGAACGCAATCGATTCAGCGTTGTACGTGAGTTCTGTGGCCACGGGATCGGCAAAGTATTTCATGATGCACCCCAGGTACTTCACTACGGGCGTGCCGGGTCTGGCATGCGCCTGGAAGAAGGAATGACGTTTACCATCGAACCCATGATCAACGCCGGCAAGCGCCACATTAAAATCCTGCCCGACCAATGGACCGCAGTGACCAAGGACCACAAACTCTCTGCCCAGTGGGAACATACCCTCATGGTGACACAACAAGGTTGTGAGATTTTCACGTTACGCGCTGAAGAAAGTGCAAGCCAGCCGGTGCAAAGCGCATCGCTACGTTAACTAAGGCGCTCGAGAGCCGACAACAACTCAATGCGCTGCAGGATGGTCTTGCAGCGAGATTCTGGCAAAACGAACCCATAGAAACGTTGCTGCTCGAAATGAGCAACGGCATCGACGACATCCTGCGAGACCTGTTTGCAACGCATCTGGGCGACACTAAACAGGTTGCCTTGTACGCGGTGGGTGGCTACGGGCGCCAGGAGGTCCATCCCGGTTCTGACATCGACATTCTTGTGCTGGCCAGCAAACCACAGAAATACCAGCGTAAGATCGAGCTGTTCCTGCAGTCTGTATTCGACCTCAATGTCGAAGTTGGCCACAGTGTGCGCGACATCAAATCCTGCAAGGTGCAGGCCAAGCAGGATATTACCGTCGCCACCGCGTTGTTTGAACGACGATTCATTACCGGTGACACTTCACTTACCAGCGGCCTCGACAAGGCGCTGAACAGCCCTCGCCTGTGGCCTGCAGACAAATTTTTTCAGGCCAAGTACGAAGAACAGAAACAGCGCCACAAAGACTACGATAATGTCGAGTACAACCTCGAACCCAACATCAAAACCTCGCCCGGCGGTTTGCGCGACATTCACACCGCACTATGGATCTGCAAGCGAAAGTTCAACACCACCGATCCCGAAAAGCTGGTGGAACTCGGCGTGCTGATGCCGACGGAGAAAAAGTGGTTAGTTGAAGGTAGACGTTTTATCTGGTGGGTGCGTTTTGGTTTGCACCTGGTTGCCCAGCGCAAGGAAGACCGATTGCAATTTGCCCACCAGCGCGAACTTGCCCAGCGATTGGGCTTCGTTGACACCGAAACCCAGCGCGGGGTGGAACGCTTCATGTACCACTACTACCGGCATGTACTGGCTCTGACAGAAGTGAATGACATTCTGATACAGTATTTCCAGGAATCTACTATCCCCCCGCGCAAGGTTCGCGAAGAACCCATAAACGAAAGATTTCAGCTGACTAACAGCTATATTGAAGCGCGCAGTGACAACACATTTCAGCAGACGCCTTCCGCCATCCTCGAGATGTTTGTGATCATGGCCAATCGTCGTGATATTGCTGGCGTCCGCGCCCGCACCATTCGCCAGATCCGGGAAAACCTGCATCTCATCGACGACGATTTTCGCGACAACCGTGCACATCAAAAACTGTTTCTCGATCTGTTTAAGGCACCCTACACACTGGTTTCTCAGCTGACCCGAATGCGCAGATACGGTGTGTTGGGGCGTTACATACCTGAATTTGGTCGCGTTATCGGGCAGATGCAGCACGATCTTTTTCACATTTATACCGTCGATGCGCACACCATGATGGTCATTCGCAACATGCGCCGATTCCGCTACCGCGCCAGCAAACAGGCTTTCCCGGTGGCTTATCATGCGGTCCACACGCTGCCTAAGCTTGAACTTCTCTATATCGCAGGCATCTTCCATGATATCGGCAAAGGTAGAGGCGGTGACCATTCCACGCTCGGGGCTGCTGATGCGGAAATTTTCTGCCGGCGCCACGACTTAAGTGTGACTGATACACAACTGGTCTGCTGGCTTGTCGAGAAACACCTGTTCATGTCTTCTGTTGCGCAGCGGGAAGATATTTACGATCCGGATGTGGTGTACAAATTCTCCCTGGAAGTTAAATCCGAAATGCGCCTGGATTATTTGTATGCATTGACTGTTGCTGACATTAACGCCACCAACCCGACCTTGTGGAACAGTTGGCGCGCCACGCTCCTGCGCCACCTCTACAACGAAACCCGCAAACTCCTGCGTCGCGGCGTGGAAGCCTCAGCCGATCGTGAGGATGCGGTGGCCGCGTATCAGGAACGTGCACTTGAGCGACTGATCGAAGCCCACCCTGATTTAGATGAAGCTAAGATCAAGAACGTCTGGGAAGACATCGGTGAGGACTTTTTCCTACGTCACACACCGCCGCAGATTGCGACCCTGACTGAAGCGTTTGTACAACATGATCTGGCAGATGGTGCCTTTGTTACCCTGCGCGACACCCACGGCGATTCACCTGGTGAAGGCGCTACCCGTGTATACATCTACTGCAAGGATCAACGGGGGCTATTTGCGACGTCAGTGCTGGTACTGAGTCACTTCGACGTGAACATCGTGGACGCCACCGTTTCCACCGCAGAAACTGGCAACTGCTTTGATACCTACACAATATTGACCAGTGACGGCGAGAGCCTGCCACGTGAGGGCCAGCTGCGCGAAAAGATCGCCTCACGTCTGGTACAGGCGATTAACGACGACGCCAAGGGGCTGGATCTACCCCGTCGTCGCCTGTCGCGGCGATTGCGGGAATTGCCCCACCCCACAAGTGTCAGCATTGTGCCCAACGCCACCGGAGACGCATCAATCATGACCGTCATCGCCAGTGACCGCCCTGGATTGCTGGCGACAATAGGTTTGTTACTGGTAGAACTGAACATAGAACTTCTCTCAGCAAAAATCGCCACGCTGGGTGAACGCGTGGAGGACACTTTTGTGATTCAGAACAGCGACTTCCAGCCTATCGGCAAAGGTGAACCAACCTATATGCTGGAAAATGCGATTCGCCAACAACTTGACCAGGAATTGGGATTGAATCAACTGGGACAGGCTTAACCATGACGTACAACCCGCACCTGAAAGACCTGCAACCTTATCCGTTTGAGCGTTTACGCCAACTCACTCACGACATTGAAGGTAATCCATCTTTCAGCCTCATCCCGTTGACCCTGGGTGAACCAAAACATGCCCCGCCGGAATTTGTGGTGAAGGCTTTAACCGACCCGGAGAACATGCGCCAGGCGTTAGGGACCTATCCGCTGACCAAAGGCTCCATTGAGCTTCGCACAGCGATAGCCAGCTGGCTGCAAAAAAGATTTACCGTAAACGTTGATCCGGAAATTGAAATTCTACCGGTGAACGGCACCCGCGAAGGCTTATTCGCTTTTGCTCAAGCGATGTTAAGCGGTAAACCAGACAGCCTGGTTATGATGCCTAATCCGTTTTATCAGATATACGAAGGCGCATCTCTGCTGGCTGGCGCCACCCCACTGCTTGTCGACAACCAGCCCTCATTGGAATTCCAACAGGATTTCGAACACATCACAGAGGCCCAGTGGCAACAGACCGAACTTGTGTACCTGTGCTCGCCTGGCAACCCGACCGGGCAGATCATGCCGCAGGCACAGCAACAGGCTTTGATCGAACGCGCACACAAGTACAACTTTGTGATCGCAGCTGACGAGTGTTATTCCGAGCTTTACTTTGATGAATCGCTGCCACCGGGCAGTTTACTCAGTGCCAGCAAGGCTATGGGCAACCCGGACTTCAGCCGCTGCGTGGTGTTCCACAGTTTGTCTAAACGTTCCAACCTGCCGGGCTTGCGCAGTGGCTTCGTGGCCGGAGACAAAACACTGATGTCAGCCTTTCTCGCCTATCGCACGTACCACGGTTGCGCGATGAGTGCACATCATCAGGCGGCGTCAACCCTGGCCTGGCAGGATGAAGACCATGTCATTGCTAACC
Source organism: uncultured Pseudomonadaceae bacterium (assembly GCA_965368205.1). GTDB lineage: Bacteria > Pseudomonadota > Gammaproteobacteria > Pseudomonadales > Azotimanducaceae > UBA4421. The sequence goes on from CBDUMB010000081.1 coordinate 4,146, forward strand.
GGCGGCTATACCAGGACAAATTTGCTACGGTCAGCAACCTTCTTGCGCCCCACTACACAATGAATAAACCGGATGGCGCTTTTTACCACTGGCTTGCCACGCCAACCGACGACGGCGCGTTTACACGCGCCCTGCTGGAGAAATTCAACGTCCTCGTAATGCCGGGACAGTTCCTCGCGAGATCAAATAATGGCCACAATCCCGGCAGCGGCTTTGTCCGCGTGGCCTGGGTAGCCCCATTTGAACAGTGTGTTGAAGCTGCAGAGCGGTTAGCACGTTTTGCCCAATCTGGCTAATCTGTGTAGGCGTTGTCAGCGCTGATCTGTAGAATACCGCGTCTTTTTACAGGACCGCGGAATTGACATGGCGAACGTATTTGCCTTTGGTATAGGGCTAGCAACAACCAACAGTGCAGGAGACGTCCTCGACTGCCTGTTTCCTAACCCAGTGATGCATCCGGATGCCGCACTCACTGATGTGTTGGGGGAATTCAAGGCAGGCACGAGTACCCTCACACCGGAGCAGGCTCACACGGCCAACAGCCGCTGTGATGAGAAGCTGTTTCCACCTTCGATGCTGGCATCCGACCAGCCGTTAACCGCTGTTTGCCTGGCCGATGACTCACCTATTAACAGCACCGCAGAGGCCTATCTGAAACTGCATTTGCTGTCCCATCGCCTGACCCGTCCGAACACACTCAACCTTGACAATATTTTTGCGCACCTGCCTAACCTGGCCTGGACCAGTGAAGGTCCAATTGAAGTCAATGGGCTGCAGGCGGCTTTGCTGGACGCCCGCCTTCATGGCAGGCACCTGGAAGTAATGAGTGTCGACAAGTTCCCGAAAATGGTGAACTACGTTATGCCGTCAGGCGTAAGGATCGCAGATGCCAGTCGTATCAGACTCGGCGCCTACCTCGGTGAAGGCACCACTGTGATGCACGAAGGTTTTGTAAATTTTAATGCCGGCGCCATCGGACCTAACATGGTTGAAGGTCGCATCTCTCAGGGTGTGATTATTGACGAAGGCACTGACCTGGGTGGCAGCGCCAGCACCATGGGTACGCTGTCCGGCGGTGGTGAAATCACCATCAGCCTCGGCAAGAACTGCTTAATCGGCGCAAACGCCGGAACCGGCATACCCTTAGGCGATCGCTGCACCATCGAAGCAGGTTTATACATCACCGCAGGCAGCGTGGTCAGTGTGGTAGATGAACATGGTGAGGCAGTACGCAAGGTTAAAGCCCGTGAACTTGCCGGCGGATCGGATCTGCTGTTTATCCGCAATTCTCAGACCGGCCAGGTGATCTGCCGCACCAACCGCCAGGCCATTGCGTTGAACGATGCACTACATGCGCACAACTAGCACCTTGCAGGACGGCAGAGACAACTTATGGCAGTAACATCACAATCTGCCGAGGCGTCAGCTGCGGCTGTTTTGGATCTGACCTGCGAACTGATTGCAAAACAATCGGTAACGCCCGCAGATGACGGTTGCCAGGACATCATCGGCGCGCGGCTTGGCGCCCTTGGCTTCAATCTGGAGCAGATAGATGCAAACGGCGTACGCAACCTGTGGGCCGTGCGAGGCAATGGCTCTCCGCACCTGCTGTTTGCAGGCCATACGGATGTGGTGCCGCCCGGGCCGTTGGATCAGTGGCACACGCCACCTTTCACACCAACCGTCATCGACAACGTCTTATACGGTCGCGGCGCTGCTGATATGAAAGCCAGTCTTGCCGCGATGGTGGTGGCGACGGAGAACATCCTGCAACAGCACCCGGATATGCCCGGCACCATCAGCTTCCTGATTACCAGTGACGAAGAGGGGGACGCGACTTATGGCACAACCTATGCCATACAGGCACTTAAAGCGCGAGGTATTACACCCGACTACTGTGTGGTTGGTGAGCCCAGCTCCAGCTTACAGACAGGTGATGTGGTGCGGTGTGGCCGCAGAGGGTCCCTGAACGGCAAATTGCTTGTGCGTGGTATTCAAGGCCATGTTGCCTACCCTGCCGATGCAGACAACCCGATTCATAAGGCACTTGGTGCACTCGCAGAACTGACCGATATTGTCTGGGACAACGGCAACGACTTTTATCCGCCTACCAGCTTTGCTATCTCGAACATCAATGCAGGCACGGGCGCGACAAACGTCATCCCCGGCAATCTGAGCGTGCTGTTTAACTTCCGCTTCAATACAACGCAAACAAGTCATGGCCTGCAACAGACGGTAGAGGCGCTGCTCGACAAGTACAACTTAGACTATCAGTTAGACTGGGCTTTATCTGGTGAACCCTTCCTTACCCAGCCCGGCGCTCTGACAGGCGCAGTCACTGAAGCGGTGCAGGCGGAAATGGGGTTTGCACCAGAGTTGTCAACTTCCGGCGGCACATCGGACGGACGTTTTATCTCACCCTGGGGCTCACCTGGCAGCCACAGCGTAGAAGTGGTTGAGCTCGGCCCTTGCAATGCGACCATCCATAAGCTGAATGAATGCATCGAGATTAAGGAAATGCTGCCACTGACGAACATGTACCAGCGCATCATCAAAACCCTGTTAACAGTATGATTAAGTATGTTCTCGCAGGTCTGCTGGTGTTTGTGCTTGCCGCGATTGCCGCAGCTCCAGCAGGCATTGTCGATCGCCTTGTCAGCCAATCAGATACAGCTGAGTTAACCCATAGCCGCGGCTCGCTGTGGCGAGGCCAGGCCGACCTGCTTGTCGAAGATAATCACCTCGGCCAGGTGAACTGGGACTTTAATGTTGGCTCGTTATTCAGATTACAGCCGACCTATCAATGGACACTGACGCAAACCAACTGGCAATTGGCAGGACTGGCTGGAGCGAGCTTCAGTGAGGCTGAGATCAATGTTTCTGGTGATGTCGATGCTCAGGCAGTAAATCAGTGGCTGGCGCCTTACGACATCACTACCAGTGGGACCTTCAGTATTTTGCCCACCCAGATTCTGCTGCCGCACAATACCCCGCTCCCCAGCGCATTTGCAGGACAGATAAACTGGACCGGTGGATTGGTCCGCTACACACTGTCGGGACAGCTCAGCGAGGCAACGCTGCCACCGCTGGTCGCCTATCTGGATATGAACAAGAATAATGAACCCCAGGCCACGGTTTTTGCCGAGAATGATCAAACGCCTTTGATGATCGCCACCCTGGGCGCCAATGGATTCGCTAAAGTAGGTATCAGCAAACGCTTGACCCAGTTGCTGAACAACCCATGGCCAGGAACTGATCCGGATCATCATATTGTTGTCCAGGTAGAAGAAAAAGTATTTTAAATCAATGAGCTATAGAACATTTTAAAAATAAAAAGACGGTTCCAAACGCTGCTCTACTTCGCGTCAAGGAAGGGGACGAATCAGCGAAATCGTGTTAGCGTAGCACTTCACAGCTTTGACCTGTGAACATGCTCATAATACCTGTCATATCATCGTCTTGATTACGCTCTAAGGGATCGAAAAGAGGGACAAATTGTTCGAGACCATCGTCAATAAAGGTGCTGAGCCGGCCAAGTGGCTGCTGATCATAGGTATCGCATATACCCTGGCGACACTTGCCTGGTCGTTTTTTGATACGCCGATCGCCCCCGTGACCGTTGCAGCCTCAGAACTCGGTAAAAGTACAAGTGTGCGTCCCGCAGCAAACGTCAACTGGATCCTGGGTAAACATCTGTTTGGTGAGGCTGGCGCTGCACCGGTGGTGACCAGCCGTGATGAACCCGTGCAGCAGACGCGACTCCCTCTCGTGCTAAAGGGTGTATTCATGGCTGACGAAAATCAGGCTTCCGCAGCCATTGTTTCGCAAAACGGTAAGCCCGGAAAACGCTACATGGTCGGGGACATGCTGCCGGGTAATGCAAAACTCGATGAAGTGTTCACCAATCGTATTATTCTCGTCCGTGCCGGCGTGCGCGAGACGTTACCGTTTCCCAAATCAAAAACTGAATTCATCGCCGAAGATTACCCAGACGAGAGCGGCGATGGCTCGGCCGCAAGTGACGAGGCAGCAGACCTGATCGACACAGGCAGCGTCGCCGTTGAACAGGAACAAGCTGCACCTGAAGAAATTGTTGAGCAGTATCGGGAACGCCTTGCAGAGGACCCTGCTGCGGCGTTAAATGATCTCGGCGTAGAGACCGTCGATGGCGGCGGTTACCGCATTGGCAACCTGGCACAGAATCCCCTGCTGAAAAACACGGGCCTGCAGGCCGGTGATGTCATTTTGTCGGTAAACGGACAACCCGTCGGCGACATTTCCCAGGACCAGCTGGAACTGGACAACATCATGGCGCAGGGCTCCGCACGAATAGAAGTCCAACGCGGTGAGCGCCGTTTTTTCATCACGGCATCGCTGCCTTAGCGCTGCTTTAAAACTGAATGCCTAGAAGTCACGTATGAATCGCATAATGAACAAAAATATTTTCCTAGCTTTAACGGCTTTCTGCGTGCTTTTCACAGGCACTGCGGTGCTGGCACAAGAACAGACCTGGCGTATCACGACAAAAAACTCGGATATGCATGAATTTGTTGCGCAAGTGGCTGAAATTACAGGTAAAACCTTTGTTCTGGACCCCCGTCTGAAAGGCTCCGTAACGGTTATCTCAGATGCGCCAATGGATAAAGACGGTGTCTATGCGCTGTTCCTGAGTGTTCTACGCTTACACAATTTCACCGCGGTACCTTCCGGCGACGTGATCCGAATTCAACAGAACGCAACCGGCAAACAGGGCCCTGGCGTGCCGGGTGACCTGGGTTCGATCGCACCGGAAGAACTGGTCACTCGCGTGGTTGCGGCGCAGAACGTTGATTCCGCGGAACTGGTGAAAATTTTACGCCCATTGATTCCCCAGTACGGTCACATCGCCTCGGTCGCGCAACCCAATGTTGTCATCATCAGTGACCATGCGGATAACATCGTTCGGTTGAAACGTCTGATTCAGCAAATCGACGTCTCCGATGAAGAAGAGGTTGTCATGGTACCGCTGAAAGATGCCTGGGTAGGCACCGTGGTGGCCATTCTGGAAAAGGTTGCACCCGAGCAGATCGGGCGCAACGCCAAAGGACCACAACGTATTCAGATCATTGCTAACGAACGCAACAATTCCCTTGTTTTACGCGGTAAACCCCGACCCATTGCTGAGGTTCTGAAAATCGTCGAAAAGCTCGATCAGCCCACAACCACAACCGATGCAACCCAGGTCATCATGTTGCGTCATGCAGACGCGGTGAACGTGGCTAACATTCTCGGTGGGGTCATCAGCAGTCGCACAAGCAACGGCGAAGAAGGTGCAACACAGGAAACCACGATACAGGCTGATGAAACCCTCAATGCCATTGTTGTCAGCGCTGACCCCGGGGCCATGAACGAGTTGTTAGAGATCGTCGAAAAGCTCGATATCAGACGCTCCCAGGTACTGATTGAAGCGGCCATTGTTGAGATAACACTTGATGACAGCCTGGACTACGGCGTAGAAATGGCCGCTGCAGATGGATCCGGCGAGACGGTACCGCTGATAACGACCAGTCTGCAGGGCGTGATTTCCAGCCTGTTCAGCGAATTGGTTGGCGAGGATGGCAATGTCGATGCGCTACAGGCCCTGGCGAATATCACCAGCCCTACTCTTGCTGCAGCGAAGATCGATGTTGGCGCTATTTCCTTTGGTGCGGTGATCACCGCGCTGGCTACCAACTCGAGAGCCAATTTACTGTCGACGCCCAGCATCCTGACCCTGGACAATCAGGAAGCGCACATTCTGGTAGGTCGGGAAGTACCCTTTCGAACAGGCTCATTTACCACAACCGGAGACGGCACCTCCAACCCGT
>CBDUMB010000082.1:0-9933 GCA_965368205.1 uncultured Pseudomonadaceae bacterium
GACGGGTTCTCGATATGCCACATTTTCGTGCATGGAAAAGGTAACCGACCTGTTTGGGGGTAGGAAAATACGTTCAAGTGGCATGACGCAGAATTTACGCACCATTATTGTGCAGGATGCAAGCCCGTTGAGTATTTTAGTAGCGCTTTATCAGCGCTTGGCAGTTTATCTAGAGCCGCTCTACCTTCTGCAGCCTGTTGTGCTGATCAACATCGATAACAAAACTTCCAGTAATTCCGCTGTGATCAATGAATTGTCGCAGACTCGCAAGGGGGAATGCGATACGCAAACCGTGCCGGTCGCGCGCAGAAACCTGACTGACGGCGCCGGCGTAAAACGCCTGAATCTGCGTCGGTGTCAGGCGCAAATCGACCACGAAACGTCGCTTGGATGTCGCTGTTGAGGGTTTAACACTAGCCATTCATTTACTATAGACACAATTTGCAACCTGCTAACGCTGGACCTCACTAGACCGACCGCTACAATAGCCCGTTGCGCAACTTCCGAGAAATTATGAACACCGTTTCAACCGAGTCGACATTTGAATCTATCAACCAGGCATCCCGTTGGTTGGAAACCAAAATTATAGGCCAGGACCTGTTGATACAACGGCTCATGATGGCGCTGCTGTGTGGCGGCCATTTATTGGTCGAGGGTGCGCCAGGACTTGCAAAAACCCGTGCGATTAAAGAGCTGGCAAGAGTGATTGAAGGCGACTTCCATCGGATTCAGTTCACACCCGATCTGCTGCCCAGCGATGTGACCGGCACCGAAATCTTTCGCCCTGAAGATGGCTCTTTTAAATTTCAGGAAGGGCCCATTTTTCACAATCTGATTCTGGCCGATGAAATCAACCGCGCGCCTGCCAAAGTTCAATCTGCTTTATTAGAAGCTATGGCGGAGCACCAGGTCAGCGTCGGCAGAGAGACCTTCCCTCTTGCTGATCTGTTTATGGTCATGGCAACCCAGAACCCTATCGAACAGGAAGGTACTTACCCGCTTCCGGAAGCGCAACTGGATCGATTTCTACTGCACGTCATTGTTGAATACCCGGACGCAACGGCGGAAAGAAAGATACTCGATCTTGTTCGCCATGAAAGTGCGTCAAGCAGCGACGCACAGCCTCCACCGGTAGTTTCCCAACAACAGATATTTGCCGCGCGAAAAGAATTGCTGAACCTGCACATGACCGATTCAGTGGATCGCTATATTGTTGCGCTGGTGATGGCTTCAAGGAAGCCGTCCGATGATCAGGCCAGATGGTTAGAGTTTGGCGGCAGCCCAAGAGCAACAATCGCCCTGGACCTGTGCTCGCGTGCGCTGGCATGGCTTAACGGCAGAGACTTTGTAACCCCGGAAGACGTTCAGGCCGTAGCGCATGATGTCCTGCGGCATCGGCTGATTTTGTCATTTGAAGCTGCTGCACAAGGCGTCACACCGGACCAGGTCATTGATGCTCTGATCGACCAGGTACCCGTACCATAAGTCAGGTGCCGGCAATGCCAAGTACAGTAGAGCCTAAGGTTTTGAGCGGCGCATACGTCGAGCTCGATCAACTGTTAGCGCTACGTTACAAATCAATGGTGCAGACTCCCGCAAGCAGCTCTCGCGTGGTAGGCAATCGTGCGGGTTTAAAACTGTCAAAAGTAAAAGGCCGCGGCGTGGATTTTTCTGAAGTACGAACCTATCAGCCGGGTGATGACATTCGGGCGATAGACTGGCGTGTCACCGCACGGAAAAACAAACCACATACTAAAATTTTTCGTGAAGAACGAGAGCGTCCAACGCTGCTGGTTGTAGATCAATCACAACAGATGTTTTTTGGTTCCAAAGTGCGGCTTAAATCGGTTGCGTGTGCAGACCTGGCGGCACGCATTGCCTGGCAGAATCTGGCCGCAGGTGACCGCGTTGGCGGCGTTGTCATAAGCAACGACCAGCAGATTGTGCATCGCCCATATCGCACCGCAAAGGCGGTCGCCCGATTATTAAACGATGTCAGCGAGTGTAATCAGGATCTGAAGCCGGGCAATATAGATGGCACAGCCAGTGTTGATGAAGGCATGTTGCGCGTTCGGCGCTTAACGAGAACAAATTTTCGGATCTTTATCTTGAGCGATTTTGCAGGTGACCTGGAGCGCTGGCAGCAACACCTGCATCAACTCGCCCGGCATAATCAGGTTGTGTTAGTCCACATCTACGACCCACTGGAACAGCATTTACCGCCGGCGGATCACTATGCCGTTACAGATGGAAAAAGCCGCCTGCAGTTTTATACCGGTGACAATCAGCTGCGCAACAAATATGCAAAACGGTTTGCGGATCGAACGGAAGCAATCAAACAAATGTGTCGACATGATGCAATGACCTATGTCGGCGTGCAGACAGACAACACCAACCTTGACGAGATGGTCTGGGTGTAATGGAAGGCGATCCACTACAGCAACTGCGCGATGTTCATTTGCCACCGGATCCGTCCTGGTGGCCGCCCGCCTTCGGCTGGTGGCTGTTTGCGCTGCTGCTCCTGCTGGCGGTCATCTGGGCCTGCCGACAGCTCATAGATCAATACAAACGACGCGCGCCGTCCCGTGCCGCCAAAGTACAGCTGGCAGATCTATACCATCGCTATCAGGCTGGAGAGATCAGCGCCAGCGAGTACCTGCACGCTGGCAATGAACTGTTGAAGCGACTCATGGTACGGGCTTATCAACAAACCAGTTACGCACGCTTATCCGGCGATGCCTGGCTGGATGTGCTGGATGAGCTTACCGGTACTTCAAAATTCAGTAATGGCGCTGCCAGCGTGCTTGGCAACAGCCGCTTCAGCGCGGCACCAGAAATTGATGTTGCACAACTGCATAGCGCCTTGCAGCTGGTGCTGGCCAAGGTGAAACCATGATTGAATGGTTATGGCCCTGGGTGTTTGTCTTATTACCAGCGCCTGTCGCAGTGCGAATGCTCTGGCAGGCAAAAAGCAGAACACAGGCCGCGTTGACGGTACCTTCATTATCCCGTTTCGCAGAAGTGTCTGATGAACAGTCATTTATCGAACCGGGTCGGCGCTGGCAGCATATCCTGTTGTGGTCCATTTGGTGCCTCCTGCTGGTTGCCGCAGCGCGACCACAGTGGACTGGGGACGCTGTTACTTTGCCTACCAGTGGACGGGACCTGATGCTGGCGGTAGACATCTCCGGCAGCATGGCAACTGAGGACATGGCGCTCAATGGAGACTTTGTTGATCGGTTAAATGTCGTGAAAGCAGTGGTCAGCAGCTTTGTCGAAGAACGCAAAGGTGATCGCGTTGGGCTTGTGTTGTTTGGTACAAACGCTTATCTGCAGGCCCCCCTGACTTTCGACCTGACCAGTGTGAATCGTCTGCTGATTGAAGCACCTATTGGCATTGCTGGCGGTAAAACCGCCATTGGAGACGCGATCGGATTAGCTGTAAAACGCCTGCGCCTGCGTCCACAGGAAGACAAAATACTTATTCTGCTGACCGACGGCGCCAACAACGTGGGCGAAGTTGAACCCGAGAAAGCTGCTGAACTTGCCGCCTTCGATAACATCAAAATCTACACCATAGGTGTAGGCGCAGACGAGATGCGGATGCCCGGTCTGTTTGGTAGACGCATTACCAATCCTTCTGCAGATCTTGACGAAGACACGTTGACAGCCATTGCACAAACTACCGGCGGAAAATATTTCCGCGCCCGCGATACCCAGGGGTTGTTGGAAATCTATAGTTTGATTGATGAACTGGAGCCCATCGATCAGGACCCTGAAACCTATCGTCCGATACAGGCGCTTTATTTTTATCCTCTGGGTCTCGGCCTCGCGCTGTTTGCACTTCTGCTGCTGATCGACATTGCGAGAAAACGTTATGTTTGAAGAGTTTCATTTTCTCCGTCCACTGTGGCTCATGGCTTTACCAGCGCTGATATTGCTGGGGTGGTATTGGGTACGCAAAACCCAGACAGGATCCGGGTGGGAAAGCAGCATCGATGGTAACCTGCTCAATGTCCTGCTGGATGGCGCCCATAAACAAGCCAACCGCGCGCTTGGTATCTTCCTGATCAGCGCGTTGGCAGCAGCCAGTATCGGCGTTGCCGGGCCTACCTGGCAGAAACTTCCGCAAAGTGTTGAACAGAAAAATGATGCACTGGTTGTGCTGCTGGATCTTTCATTATCGATGCTTGCAGAGGATGTGAAACCCTCCAGGATAGAACGTGCACGCCAGGAAATAGCAGATGCCCTGCGCCTGCGTGACGAAGGCCAAACGGCGCTTATTGCCTACGCCGGTGATGCACACGCCGTTGTGCCGCTGACTGATGACGTGGCGACCATCACCAATTTGTTGGTGTCTCTGAGTCCGGAAATGATGCCGGTTTTTGGCAGTAATCCAGATCACGCGTTAACCCTGGCCCACGAGCTGTTCGAAAACAGTTTTGTGCAGCAGGGTCGAATTCTGATGGTGACTGATGGCATTGACGATATCAGCTCCGTCACCCGTCATCGCAGCCGGGCTTTTCCTATTTCCGTTCTTGGTATCGGTACCTATGACGGCGGCGTTATCCCGCTGGATCGGGTGCGGCAGCCAGGACGGTTTTTGCAGACCCAGGAAGGTAATCAGGTCATTGCCCTGCTCGACGACGTCCGTCTGCGTGAAGTTGCCGAGTTATCCTACGGTAAATACGCCCAGGCAGACGTAGGTGATCGGGACATTCTCTCTATCCTTGACACCCCGCTACCCAGCGACGACGAAACCATTGAAGTAGAACGGGAATTTGACACCTGGTTTGATCAGGGGCATTGGGTCACCCTGCTTTTAATACCCCTGCTTCTGCTCAGCTTTCGCAAGGGTGTTTTAGTGTGCCTGCTAGGAGTGACTGTTCTGCCAGCGGTTCCGGCCCAGGCCGCTGGTATCAGTGATGTCTGGGACAGCCTCTGGCAACGGGGTGATCAGCGCGGTTACAAAGCGCTGCGAGGCGGCGAACCAGAGCGTGCGGCGACGCTGTTCGAAAATGAACAATGGCGTTCTGTGGCTGAATATCGCAGCGGAAACTATGCTGCTGCACTTACCGGCTTTCAGGCAAATGCCGGCACAACAGGACGTTACAACGAGGCCAACACACTTGCGCGTCTGGGAGACTACGAAAACGCGATAGCACTCTACGACAAAGTACTTGCAGTACAACCTGATCATGAAGATGCACTGTACAACAAAGATCTTATAGAGCGTTTGTTAAAGGAAAAACAGGACGCCCAGCAGGAGCAGGAACAGAACCAGCAGAGTCAGGCGAACAACGACAGCAGTGACAGCCAACAAGGCGACCAACAGGAAAATCAGGATCAGTCCGAACAACAGGATGAATCAGAACAGTCCGAGCAGGAACAGCAGGATGAGTCTGAGAGTGAACAGGACAACGAACAGGAAGGCGCCGAACAGCAAATGGCGGAGGCTGAAGAAAACGAGAATGCCAGAGATGAAAAACAGGAAGCTCTGGAGCAGTGGCTGCGACGCGTTCCCGACGACCCCGGCGGTTTATTACGTCGGAAATTTTCTCATGAAACCAAGGAGCGCCTGCGCAATGGCGACTTCAGCAACCGCCAGGGTGAAAAACTATGGTAAGCAGGTTTTGCGCTGCGCTCAGCATCGCCGCTTTTCTGGTGTTTTCTGCACAGGCCCACGCCGCCGTTTCAGCGCAACTGTCCGCACAGAACATCGACGAACTGGAAACCGTGCGGCTAACCATTAAAATCAACGAAACCCGACAAACGGAGAATCTGGACCTCAGCGCCCTGGAGTCAGATTTCCACATACTCAGCACCAATACAGTCAGTCAGTCGCGGTTTCTCAATGGTCGAGGAGTCAGCTGGGTCGACTATCAAATCACCCTGCAACCCAAACGCACCGGCACATTGAAAATTCCAAGCATCACAGTGGGTAATGAGCCGACGCCGACGCTGGAACTGAAAGTTCGCCCCTTGTCAGCAACCACCAGGCAAACTATCAACGAACTGGTATTTTTCGAAAATGAAGTGTCAGCAAAGGAAATTTATGTCCAGAGCCAGCTGATCCTGACTCGCCGCCTGCTTTATTCACAGGGTGTGCAATTGTACTCCGATCTGCCGGGTGCGCCTGAAATCAGCGACGCAGTTGTTCTCACCCTGGGGGAAACCCGATCAGATACGACGACGCGTAATGGCAAAACTTATGGACTTGTCGAGCAACGCTATGCCATATATCCCGAGGTCAGCGGCACATTCGAAGTGCCAGGTATCAACATTACCGCCAGCGTCAGGCTGATTGAAAATGGGCGGGTGTCACGCAAAGGGGTGCGCGTTGGAACACCCACTGAGTCCGTTGTCGTTCTGCCAGTCCCAGACAGCTACCCTGCTGATGCGCCGTGGCTGCCGGCGACTAATGTTGACCTGATGTACGTCATCAGTCCCGACAGGCCCGACCATGAGGTTGGAGATACTCTGAAGCATGAGTTACTGGTCTACATCCAGGGAAACATTGGATCTATGGCGCCACCGCTGCCTCTGGAATTAAACGAAGATCAGTTCCGAATTTATCCTGCCGCACCGGTGATCGAAGATGATACCCGCGGTGATACGGTGAAAGGCTCCCGCCTGCAAACCAATTCTATTGTGCCGTTACAACCAGGTTTGCTGGGCCTGCCCCCTACGGAAATTATCTGGTGGGATACCACCAACAAAAAGGTTCGGATCAGTACAACTTCCGATCGCACGCTAAACGTTTCCGGCACCGCGGTAGTAGGTCCGTTAGACACTCTGGATACCGCCAGCGACAAAACTCAAGACCCAGCACTGGACGACAACGCAACGAATCCCATGGTGACTGCCAACTGGTCTGCTGGGATGCTTCTCTCTCTGATCGCCGGCATTACTGCTGTCGTTATTCTGCTCGCCTGGTTTTTTCTGCGCGGCAGGCGCCAGACTCGAACGAACACAGAAAAGACCGCTGGTCAGTGTTATCGCGCTTTCAACGAAGCGATCGCCGCACAGGACGCAACAACGGCCATCACTGAGCTGAAACAGTATCTCAGCCGTCGCTACTCAAAACCCGAACACCTCGCGTTGGCGAAGTTCAGGCAAGCTGATGATGCAGCCGATCGCGCGCTTACCACTATCGACCAGCACTTTTATCAACATGCACTGCCGGAGAAACAGCTCGACGAGGCCTTTAAGGTGCTGCAGCGCTGCGTCGCCAACCTGCGAGATCGTGAGACAGCGCCGCAACAGCTCAACCCCCTGCCCCCGCTTTACGCCGGCGGCATCTAGCGTTCAGAGGCCGCCTGTCCCAGGCGGCCACAGCTATCCAGCTTGTAGACTTTTACTGACGATTTCGAACAGGTCTTTAGAAATCTCAGGTGAATGAGACAACTGCTCCAACCGCGCCTTCATCAGGCCCTGCCTTTCATGATCATAGCGATGCCATCGGGTCAGCGGCGTTGCCATACGAGACGCGAGTTGTGGGTTCAATTTGTCGATCTCACCAATTGCATCGGCTATGAATTGATAGCCACTGCCGTCCAGAGCATGCAGGCGATGATGGTTGTGCATACCAAAAGCACTATATATCGAGCGGGCGCGATTCGGATTTTTCACATCGAAAGCGGGATGACGGGTTAAGGTCTGCAGATCGTTGATGGTTGATAATGGGCTTTGCGCCTGCAGGCTGAACCACATATCAATCACCAGGGCCTCAGCCTGCCACGCGGTATAAAAATCTTCCAGCATTTTGCTGCGCACAGAGGCGGCGAGTTTTTCATGACGTACCGCCACACTTAACGCAGCTCTGCGGTCAGTAAGGTTATCCGCCTGGGTGAAATATCCGCTCACAAATTCTACAAGCTCATCACCTTCAAGGCTTTGTGCATAGTAACTGAAAGCCCGATTGGCTAATGCCCGCCGCGCCATACCCAATCCGTCTGGCTGATAAGGCCCAGATGCAGTATTTTTCTCAAAAAGTTCCAGCCAGGTTGCTTTATGCTGCGTGCCGATGGATGTATACAATTGATCGGACGTACTTAGAACGTGATCGACGTCGAGTGTGCTCAGCTGTTCGAACAGATAATTTGCTTCGGGCATAGTCAACAATGTCGCCGCCAACATTTTCTGCTCTGCATCCTCAGGCGCATGCAGAGCCTGTTCAGCAATGCCTCCAACGATATCTATCAAGCTGCCATGGTCAACCTGTTCACCTTCAAAAGACTGCAGCCAGAGAGATGTCATTGAATCCCATTTAACAAACCCATCCGTATCATGGTTAGCCAGAAGTTTGAGGTCTTCCGCAGGTCGCTCATAGTGAACGCGGACAGGAGCAGAAAAGCCTCTCAGAAAACTCACTACCGGTTTGTCATCGAGAAAACTGAAAGACACCGTCGAAGTGGGCTGGGTCATCGACAACAGCAGCGAAAACCCACCGTCTCGACTTTCAAACTGTTCTTCGCAATCTATCACCAGGTCAAAAAATGAAATGGGGGTGCCCTCTTCATTAAGTAATCCCAGCTCTATCGGTATCTGAAAAGGCAGTTTCTCCTTCTGTCCAGGGGTGGCTGGACAACTTTGAGTAATGCTCAGTTTGAATTCACCTGCGCTGAATGACTCGTGCACGGTGAGAACTGGCGTACCCGCCTGTTCGTACCAGCGTTTGAATTGAGTCAGATCCCGCCCGGAAACTTCCGCCATCACACCGGCAAAATCATCTGTGGTTGCGGCGCTCCCATCAAAACGTTCGAAATAGAGGTCACTGCCTGCACGAAATTTTTCGTCGCCCAACAGCGTTTTGTACATACGTACAACTTCGGCACCTTTTTCGTAAATTGTGGTGGTATAGAAATTCGATATCTCGATATAAGACGCAGGTCGAACAGGGTGTGCCAGCGGGCCAGCATCTTCGGCGAACTGCACCGCGCGCAGAAAAGTAACGTCGTCGATACGTTTTACCGCACGCGAATTCATATCAGATGAAAATTCAGCGTCACGAAACACCGTAAAGCCTTCTTTCAGACTGAGTTGAAACCAATCTCTGCAGGTCACCCGATTGCCTGACCAGTTGTGGAAATACTCGTGCGCGACAACCGCTTCAACACGTTCGTAAGCAGCATCTGTGGCAGTATCTTTGCTGGCTAAAACGCAGGATGTATTGAAAATGTTGAGCCCCTTGTTTTCCATGGCACCCATGTTGAAATCTTCAACAGCAACGATCATGAAAATATCGAGATCGTATTCCCGTCCGAATTGCTCTTCGTCCCACTTCATGGAGCGCTTCAGTGCATCCATCGCATAGTCGCACTGCGCAATATTGTGTGGCTCAGAATAGATCCGCAGTGTGACAACACGATCGTTCATGGTGGTAAACGTATCTTCGATCATCTCCAGGTCGCCAGCCACCAGGGCAAACAGATAAGCTGGCTTAGGAAATGGATCTTCCCAGGTGACACTGCGGCGTCCATCGACAATGCTTGGGCCCTCAATCAGGTTGCCGTTGGACAACAATGTGGGATAAGCCGCGGCGTCCGCCACAATTGTTGTGGTGAATTTTGCCAGCACATCCGGTCGATCCTGGTAGTAGGTGATGCGCCTGAAACCCTGGGCCTCACACTGTGTGCAGTACATGCTGCTGGATCGATACAAACCTTCCAGCGCGGTGTTCTCCTCCGGTTTGATACGGGTAACAATTTTGATCTCATGACTGGCATCAAGATTGTGCAGGGTCAGAGATTCCTCATCAATCTGGTATTCGTTGCCAGCAAGCTCACGGCCATCAATGCTCACGGCAACAAGTTCGAGGTGTTCTCCGTCCAGCTGCAGAGTGTTCGCGGCATCGTTACGACGCTCAAGCGACATCACGTTGGTAACAAGCGTTGCCCCATCATTGATGTCAAAAGTCAGGTGCGTAGACTG
>CBDUMB010000083.1:0-9861 GCA_965368205.1 uncultured Pseudomonadaceae bacterium
CTGAGCGTACCGCTGCTCGATTACCTGGCAATACGCAGATATGTCAGCAGCAAGGTATCACTCTCAAAATGACCGCGCAGGCATCTACAGAGTCCGTCCCCCGCACCATGCTGATCGCGGTGTGTATCGCCTTGTTCTGTTCTGCCATGGTGTCCGGAGCGGTTTATTTTCTGCGTCCGCTGCAGGCAGCCTATGCATCTCTTGAACGCAACGAGACCATTCTCGGGGCAGCCGGATACCTGCCGTCGGACGCCGGCGACAGGGCAGTTGTTAATGCTTACCTTGAGCTGGATGCCCGCGTTGTGGAACTCACTTCAGGGCGCCCAACAAATACGCTGGATGGCCACGTTTATGACCATTGGGCATCCACCGGCGTTGATCCTGGCGCCACTCTGGCAGAAATGGACAGTGTGGGATTGAACACGCTGCCTCGCTACGTGCCGGTATATCTCGTCCCTGGACCGACTGGTTCAAAGCGCCTGGTTCTGCCGCTGCACGGACGGGGCATGTGGTCAATGCTCATGGGTTACCTGGTGCTGGAGCCGGATCTGCAGACCATTGCTGCACTGGCATTTTATAAACATGGTGAAACGCCGGGTATCGGCGACCGTATTCTGGACGAAACCTGGTTGCAGAGCTGGCAGGGCAAACGGTTGTACGATGATTCCGGCGAGGTGAAGATTCGTATGAATGCAGATACAGACACCCCGGCGCAATACCGTGTTGATGCCATCACTGGCGCCACAGTCACCAGTCAGGCTGTGGGGCGTATGGTTCGTTTCTGGGCAGCCGCTTATAAGCCGCTGTTGCGGCAAATTGGTCCCGAAATGGACGGGCAGGCGGGGGACGCTCCATGATGTTGCGTAAATACCTGACAGATCCTCTGATTGATGAGAATCCGGTTACCGTCCAGATTCTGGGTCTGTGTTCAGCGCTGGCGGTCTCCCGTTCACTGGAGCCTGCGTTGATTATGGCTGCCAGCGTCATCGTTGTCCTGGTATTTGCCAATGTTGCGGTAAGCCTGTTGCGCCATATCATGCCGCGCAGCATCCGCCTGATCCTCGAAGTCACGCTGATTGCTTCTGCGGTTATTGTTGTCGACGAAGTGCTCAAAACCTATGCGCCGCAGATTTCTGAGGTGCTTTCCGTGTTTGTCGGCTTGATCATCACTAACTGCATTATTCTGGGGCGTACCGAGGCCTTTGCCATGCATCATGGCCCGCTGCCAAGCCTCATGGATGCCCTGGGCAACGGTTTTGGTTACGCGCTTATTTTGCTCGGTGTGGCCGCGGTGCGCGAACTGCTGGGTGCCGGTACGTTGCTGGATCATCAGGTGTTTGCACTGGCTGAACAAGGCGGCTGGTATCGCCCTAACGAGATGATGCTGTACGCGCCCAGCGCTTTTTTTATTATCGGCTTCCTGATCTGGGGTATCCGCAGCTGGCGTACCCAACTGGTGGAAGGGCCTGACTATCAGGAAGACCGTCCAGTTTACAGGCAGGCTGACTGATGGAAGGATTTGCCAACATCGTTCTGCGCGCCATGTTTGTCGAGAATCTTGCGTTGGCCTTCCTGTTAGGCATGTGCACTTATCTGGCAGTATCCAAGCGCGTCGCCACTGCAATCGGCCTGGGCGTGGCAGTGGTCGCCGTACAGGTCATTACTGTACCGCTTAACAATCTCATCTATCAGACCCTGCTTGCGCCCGGCGCGCTGGACTGGATGGGCCTGGGCAGCCTCGATCTTTCATTTCTGAAGTTTGTCATGTTCATTGGTGTCATTGCAGCTTCAGTACAGATTCTGGAAGTGATTCTTGAACGTTTTATCCCCGCACTTGCCCAGCGTCTCGGCATCTATCTACCGCTGCTAACAGTTAACTGCGCAATCCTCGGTGGTTCGCTGCTTATGGTTCAACGCAGCTATACCTTCACACAGAGTGTGGCTTATGGCCTTGGATCCGGCCTGGGCTGGGCGTTGGCCATTGTGTTATTTGCGGCCATTCGTGAACGCCTGCGTTATGCCGATGTGCCGGCGGGTATGCAGGGTCTGGGACTGGCTTTTGTGGTGACCGGACTGCTGGCGTTTGGCTTCTCCGGTCTTACCGGTCTGGAACTGTAACGCTCATGCTGCAGATCATCGTACCCATGGCTATCTTTACCTTGACGGTTGCGTTGCTGGCTTTCACCGTTCTCATGGTCCGCGTACGATTAACCATACGCGAACCCGTCAGCATCACGGTCAATGACCGGCAGGCGTTAACGGTGATAAGCGGTGATACGCTGCTTGCGACCCTCGGTGAACAGGGTATCCAGCTGCCCGCAGCCTGTGGCGGTCGCGGTGCCTGCGGTCAGTGCCGGGTGCAGATCGAAGGTACTGTGGCGCCGTTGCTGCCTACCGAGCTGAATCACATTCGCCGACGCGATGCTGCCGCAGGTACGCGACTGGCCTGTATGGTGAAAGTGCGCGAAGACATGCGGGTGCGTGTGCCTGAAAACGTTCTGGATGCCCAGCGCTGTACCTGCCGCGTGGTGACAAATTCCAATATTTCCACTTTCCTGAAACAGCTTGTCCTGGAACTGCCTGAGGGTACGCCGTTCAAGTTTACCGCTGGTGATTACGTGCTGCTTGAAGCACCTGCGGGCAAAGTGGATTTCGGGGATTTTAAGATAGATGCTGAATATCAGCAGGCCTGGCAGAACAGCGGTGTATCCGGTCGCAGCGTTACCCTTACAGAACCAACGGTGCGCGCCTATTCGCTGGCTAACCCGCCGGGGGAGCAGGGTCGTCTGATGCTGGTGGTACGTATCGCGCTGCCGCCACCCGGCGCATCAACCGAAATACCGCCAGGTATGGTGTCATCGTATATCTTCAGCCTGCATCCCGGCGATCAGGTCTCGGTGACAGGACCTTTTGGCGACTTCCACGCGCGGGAAGGGGAAAGCGAAATGATATTTGTTGGTGGTGGCGCTGGAATCGCACCGATGCGCAGCATTATTCACGATCAGCTGCTTGGCCGTGGCGCCAGACGCAAGATCAGTTTCTGGTACGGCAGCCGCAATGTCCGCGAGTTATGTTTCTACGATGAGTTCAGTGATCTTGCAGCACGTTATGAAAATTTCAGTTATCACGTGGCATTGTCAGGTCCCGGTATCGAACCCACATGGCAGGGTGACAAGGGTTTCATTCACACCGTGTTGTTTGAAAAATACCTGAGTACTCATCCCAGTCCGGAGCAGGTCCAGTACTACCTGTGCGGACCGCCGCTGATGAGCGCAGCCACGCTGGCCATGCTGGAGGATCTGGGCGTCGATCGGGACAATGTACTGTTTGATGATTTTGGCAGCGGTTAAGGAGGGTAGAGAGATGGCTGTTGAACCACTTCGGGTCAGGGACTACATGAGTGAAACACCACTGACAATAACCGCGGACATGCCGATTATGGCTGCGGTCAGGTTTCTCGTTGATCATGATATATCCAGCGTCATCGTGACCGATGCAAACCAAACCCCGGTGGGTATTCTAACGGAACGCGATTGCATCAGAACGGCTTTACAGGCGGGCTACTTTGACGAAGGTGCCGGGATAGTCGGCGATTACATGACAACAGATGTCACCACCGCCGGGCCTGAAGACAGCCTGATGGATATCGCCCAGCTCTTCGCTGATTCGCCTTTTCGACGCTGCCCTGTTGTTGACCAGGGCCGCCTGATAGGCATGATCTCGCGACGCAATGTGTTGCGCGCGCTCGGTGAATCGAGCTGGTTTGCAGAACCACAATCTAAAACATAACTAATGATCAGGAGTATCACGAGATGATCAGTAAACGCCTCAACCTCACCCTTTTAGCCCTGCTGCTGGCCGGCTCGGCGCACGCAGAACCATCAAAAACTGCCGCCTCGGCTGGTAAAGCTGTCGACGCCAGTCGTTGTACGGCTTGTCACCAGGGCGGATTGAGTCTGACCAGGTACAGCGGCGACGAACTCACCCAGCGCATCCTGGCATTGCGTAACAATCCAGCCAACCATCCGCCCCTTCTGCTGGAGGACGCTGATGAGAACGCCATCCAGAAGCTGGCATCAGCCCTTTCGTCAGGACAGGCGGAGTAAACGTCGTCATGACAAGCGCGAAGCCGGAATACATTAGCTGGTTCAGTAATATCTCTATGGCCGATTTGCCCCTGGTTGGCGGGAAAAACGCATCGTTAGGGCAGATGTATCAACATCTGGAAAGTCAGGGCGTGCGTGTCCCCAATGGGTTTGCTGTTACCACGCAGGCTTACAAAGAACTGATCACAGCCAATGAACTGCAGCCGTTATTGGACAGCAGCCTCGCACCGTTGCAGCAATCGAGCACTCAGGCGCAATTGGATGCGGCGGCGCGCATCTGCCAGGATCTCATTTACCAGGCTCCCCTAAGCGCCGAGGTGCTGGGTGAGATCGAAACAGCGTTTGATGCTTTGCAACAGCAATATGGCGCAGACTTGACCGTTGCGGTACGCAGTTCCGCGACTGCGGAAGACCTGCCGGATGCAAGTTTTGCCGGCCAGC
This sequence comes from uncultured Pseudomonadaceae bacterium, assembly GCA_965368205.1. Lineage (GTDB taxonomy): Bacteria > Pseudomonadota > Gammaproteobacteria > Pseudomonadales > Azotimanducaceae > UBA4421. Next base: position 4,548 of record CBDUMB010000083.1, read on the forward strand.
ATGAGTCTTTTCTGCACATCAAGCGTGAAAGTCTGGTTGATGCCTGCCGGCGTTGTTTTGCCAGTTTGTACACACCGCGCGCGATCCGCTATCGCCTGAATCATGGCGTAGCGCACGACAGCGTCGCTTTATCGGTAGGCGTGATGAAAATGGTCCGCGCAGATACCGGTGCCAGTGGTGTGACGTTCACCTTGGATACCGACTCGGGACACCCGGGTATGGTGTACACAACGGCAACCTTTGGTCTGGGTGAATTGCTGGTGCAGGGAGCTGTGGAACCCGACGAGTTCTACGTCCATAAAGATCGATTTGCAGCAGGCTATCGGCAGATCATGAACCGGCGTCTGGGCAGTAAGCTCAAGAAGATGGTCTGGACATCAACCGGCGTTGCTGCGGTGAATACCACAAACGCAGAGCAGCAGGACTACTGTATTCCAGAGTCAGATGTACTGATTCTTGCTGAAACGGCGCTCAAAATAGAAGCCCATTACAGCCAGCTGGCAGGTACAAACCAGCCGATGGACATCGAATGGGCACGCGATGGCATAGATGGTCAGATTTATATTATCCAGGCTCGGCCCGAGACTGTGGCCAGCAATCGTCCCCACAACATCATGGTGCGCTATGAGCTGGAGAGTAAGCCGCCAGTAGAGCCGCCGCCGCTCACCGGCCGGGCCGTAGGCCAACAGATCGCCAGCGGTCGGGTACGCGTTGTGCGAACCGCTGAAGACCTGAATAAAGTGGAAGCGGGTGAGGTGCTGGTTGCGACAACCACGTCACCAGATTGGGGTGCGGTCATGCAGAGTGCCGCGGCGGTTGTCACGGATGAAGGTGGCAGGACATGCCACGCAGCCATTGTTGCCCGTGAATTAGGCATACCAGCGGTTGTTGGTACTCAGAGCGCCACCACCGCACTGAAAACCGGGGACATGGTCACCGTCGCCTGCCATACCGGACAGACGGGTGCCGTTTATGCGGGAGAACTCGCCTTTGTGCAAACCACAACAAACCTTGATGACCTGCAGCGCCCGCGTACCCGATTGATGCTCAACGTGGGTAATCCGGACATTGCTTTTAAAGCGGCGTTGCTCCCCAGTGATGGCGTTGGGCTTGCCCGCCTGGAGTTCATCATTTCCAACCATGTCAAACTACATCCCATGGCAGCGATCCACCCCGAGCGCTTGAGTGATGATGAACAGAAGCAGGTAGCGCGGTTAACTCACGCACACGCCTCTGCAGCCGAATTTTTTGTCAATACCCTCGCTGAAGGCATCGCCACCATCGCCGGCGCATTTTTCCCGCGTCCGGTCATTGTGCGCCTGTCTGATTTCAAGAGTAATGAATACGCGGCTCTGTTAGGGGGTGCCGTGTTTGAACCTCAGGAAAGCAATCCCATGCTCGGCTTTCGCGGTGCGTCGCGATACGCTCACCCTAATTACCGCGAGGGTTTTGCCCTGGAATGCGCCGCATTTAAAAAGGTGCGTGAGGAAATGGGCTTTACCAATGTGCAGGTGATGGTGCCTTTCTGCCGGCGTGTTGCAGAAGGTCAGCAGACACTTGCAGAAATGGCGGATAATGGCCTTCAACGCAGCGCAGACTTTCAGGTGTACCTGATGTGCGAGATTCCCAACAATGTCATTCTGATTGATGAGTTTGCCAGAGACTTTGATGCGTTTTCCATCGGTTCTAACGACCTTACTCAGCTGACCCTCGGAGTAGACCGTGATTCCGCGTTGGTTGCTTTTGATTTTGATGAACGCGACCCTGGCGTGCTGCAGATGTTACGTATGGCTATCGAAGGGGCTCACCGTAACAACAGGCCGATCGGGATCTGTGGGCAGGGCCCATCAGACTATCCAGACCTGGCCGCGTACCTGATCGAGTTGGGTATCGACTCCATCAGTCTTACGCCGGACTCTCTGTTATCAACGCTGGTGGCGGTGCAGGCGCTGGAGCAGTCTCACACGGACTAGGTCAAGGACAAGGACATGACACCCTCGCGGTCTCCAGCGACGAAGCCGTGAGCGCGGCACAGGCTGCGCAAAATCTCTGCGTCAGCGGCGGCGTTGATACTGATATGGCTGATACCCCGCTTCCGCGCGTCGGTGATGATGTTCTGCATCAGTGCGTGTGCCATGCCCCGGCCTCTGTGGTCCGGCGCCACGGCGATCAGCAGTTCGGCACGTAACCGGTCAGGGTCTTCCAGCAGTCTGGCGATGGCATAGATAGAGCGGGTGCCAGGAATGCCCGGATCTGTCAGCACCAGCGCCATCTGACGGTCGTAATCTATCTGCGTGAAGCGTGCCAGCACCAGGTCCGGCACATCGGTAAACGCGGCGCGTAAGGCTGTTTCATCTTCAGGCACCACCGCGCGTAACAGGAAAGATCCGCCATCTGGCAGGGTCGTTTGTGCTTCAAGTTCTGTCGGGTAGGGTTTTATCGCCAGGCGATCAGCGTCTGCAGGCGCGACGTAAGCCACGCGAATTCGTGCATCCAGCGCAATAACGCCATTTGCGTCTGCCAGCAGCGGGTTGATGTCCAGCTCCTGTACCGCTGGCAGATCACTGATTAAATGAGACAGGCGCACAAGGGTCAGCGCTATTTTGTCGATGTCTGCTGCCGCGACATCCCGATAACCCTGCAGCAGACGATAGATGCGGGTTCTTGATATGAGTTCACGAGCAAGTTTCAGATTCAGTGGGGGTAACGCCAGGGCTTTATCGTCCAGCACCTCTACGGCCGTGCCACCGTGGCCAAAAAGCAGTACCGGTCCGAATTGGGCATCGTTGATCATGCCCGCAATAAGCTCATAAGCGCCACTGCGTCTGACCATGGCTTGTACGGTAAACCCCTCAATACGCGCGTTAGGCTGGGCTGCCTTTATTCGGGCAAGCATGTCAGCTGCCGCTGCCTGCGCCTGCTGCGGGTGGATATCGAGGATCACGCCACCCACGTCGGATTTGTGGGTGATGTCCCGGGAGAGAATTTTGATCGCCAGATCGCCGTCGAAGTGCCCGGCCAGTTGCCCCACTTCCGCAACAGAATGAGCCACCTCAGTGCGCACAATGGGAATACCGTACGCTGCAAGCACCTGTTTGGCTTCCGCTTCCGACAACCAGCTGCGCCCTTCAGCGAGCACCGTATCAATAATCTCCTGGGCAAGTTTGCTTTGGGGTTCGAAGGCTTCGGGCAACGATGGCGGCACTTCCAGCAGCATCTGCTGATTACGCCTGTAGTTAACCATCTGCATGAAGGCACGTACGGCGTCTCCCGGTGTTGCATAGGTGGGAATGCCGCGTGCCTGAAGTTGCTGGCGCGGCTCGCGGGTAGAATATTCACCGGTCCAGCTGGTCAACAGACATTTGTCCAGGTCTGCCGGTATGGCCGCCATGACCGCACTGGCAACTTCCGCTGAGGAAGCCAGCGCTGTGGGACAGTTGATGATCAATAGCGATTCGGTGTCCGGCTGTTCGAGCAAAACTTCGAGGGCTGCCGCATAGCGTGCGCCGGTTGCGTCGCCGATAATGTCGACCGGATTGGCGTGGGACCAGGTTGCCGGCAACACCGCATTCAGACCCTCGATGGTTTGTGTGGACAGCTCTGTTAATTGCCCGCCTTCTGTGATCAGGGCATCAGCAGCCATCACGCCCAGCCCGCCGCCATTTGTGAGGATGGTCAGACGGTCAGTTTGTGGCACCCTTGCCATGGCCAGGGTTTCCACCACATCAAATAACTCTTCCAGATCGTAAACACGGAGCATACCCGCGCGTCTGAAAGCTGCATCATAGACTTCGTCCATACCCGCCAGCGCACCGGTGTGTGAGGCTGCTGCCCTCGCGCCGGCAGCATGGCGGCCCGCTTTCACCACAACCACAGGTTTGCTCCGAGCCGCCGCGCGTGCGGCGGACATGAATTTACGCGCATGGGTGACAGCTGCGATATAAAGCAGAATAGATTCCGTGCCGGGATCGGCGGCCAGATAGTCAAGCATGTCGCCAAAATCCACATCCGCCATGTCGCCCAGTGAGACGACATGGGAAAAGCCGATACCCTGAGGTTTTGCCCAATCCAGCACGGCGGTAATGACTGCGCCGGATTGTGCAACCAGGGCGATTGTACCCGGCTGCGGATAAGCCGAAGCAAAACTTGCATTCAGACCTACACCCGGAAGCTGCAGGCCAACACAGTTCGGCCCGACAATGCGCAGGAGTTTCGGTTGTGCGGCATCCAGCAGGGCCTGCCGCCTGACAAGTCCCGCAGGACCGCTGTTAGCGCCAAATCCCGCTGTGATGACACAGACGCCCCGCGTACCGCGCTCCGCCAGCGCCGCAACGATTGCCGCTACGGTGTCCGGGGGTGTGGCGATAATGGCCAGATCCGGGGCTTCGGGCAGGGCTTCTACCCCGGCATACGCCTGTTGGCCCAATATCTGTGTGGCGCCCGGGTTCACCGGGTAAACAGGTCCTTTGAAGTGCGACAGGACGTTGGTGAGCAGAATTCGGCCCAGTGACCCTTCCCGTTCACTGGCGCCCACTACTGCCACAGAAGCAGGTCGGAATAGCGCGTCCAAATTACGAATGGTCATGGCAAAAAAACTACAAAGAGACTGACCATGGTAATGCGTTCTTCGCGCCATGGGCATCGTGGTATTTACGCATAAAGGAAATTTCTGCTACGGGTTATACATATCTTCGGATGAGCTGGTGGCTACCGAACTGTGAACTGGAGAAACAACCCTCATGAACACCTCTGTTGCGAACGACCTGTTTGCATATGCCGATGATCTGGGCCCCGGCAAGATCATTCATATGTTTGATCCGCTAAACGGATTAAAAGCTATTTTGGTTGTAGATAACGTGGCTGCTGGACCTGCCATAGGCGGCGTTCGCATGGCGATAGATGTGACTACCGACGAATGTGTACGTCTGGCTCGAGCCATGACCCTGAAGAACGCTATGGCCGGTCTTGCTCATGGCGGCGGCAAGGCGGTTATCCAAGCCGACCCCAATATGCCTGCAGAGGCCAAAAACAAGTTGATCAGTGCGTTTGCCCAGGCGATCAATCAGATTGAAGATTATATTCCAGGCCCGGATATGGGTACCAACGAGGTGTCTATGGCGATAGTTCGGAATATCACCGGCCGCGCCGTAGGCCTGCCACGAGAAGTTGGCGGTATCCCATTGGATGAGATTGGCGCGACGGGTTATGGGTTAGCCATTGCTCTGGAGGCGGCAGAGGCGTTTATCGACTTCAACCTGGATGGCGCGCGTATTGTCATTGAAGGTTTTGGTTCAGTAGGTCAGCACGCGGCACG
>CBDUMB010000084.1:0-9742 GCA_965368205.1 uncultured Pseudomonadaceae bacterium
ACACCACTTCTGCACTACGTGCATCATGATAAACCCGCACCGTCATGGCAGGTGCAGCGGCCATTTTGGTCCATTTCTCATCAGAATCCACCTGCATGGACAGCAAAGTGGTGTAAGGCCCCTTTTCAAGCACCTGAAATACCACCTGGGCATCCAGTGCCGTCAGCGGCAGGCCGATGCGCTGCTCCGGCTGCTCACGCAGATTCGGGAACAACTGCATCAGACGATGATAATTAGCATCACATTCAGCCATATGCGCGGGCAGATCGACGCTGTAGTTGCGTTTTTTGCCCCGCTGCGCGGCACGGTCAAGCTGCGCACCCGTCAGCAGCTTGGAGCGGGATAGGATATCCGCTTGGGTTTCCGGCCTTTTTTCAGACAAAATTGAACTCAGATTGAGAGACAAGCAGGCAATATACATAGCTGCATCCACCTGGTCACCCGCTAAAACGTAACAATGGGATGCCTGTTGAGTTGCAAAAAGCGACCTGACACACAGGAACAGCGTACCGATGCGGAAAGCCTGCATATTTGCACAAACCAATTCGTCGCAGCTTACGACTTTAACTGCATCCGCGTGTAGAATGACGCCGTTAAAAGTTGCGACAAAGATTATGAAACAAGCACTGCGTTCAATAGCTGGTGTGCTGGTTGTGTTAATCAGCCAACCGCTCATGGCTGAAAATCTGCTCCAGGTATACGAAGCCGCCCAGGAAAACGATGCCCTGCTGCGTGCATCACGCGCGGGTTTTGCCGCCACCGAGCAGGCGGTGCCACAGGCTCGTTCTGCCCTGCTGCCGAGCCTCGGCGCCAGCGCGTCAACCAGCTGGACGGAACGTGAGTTCCCGGGCTCTGTCCTGCAGGATCAGAATTTCAATGACCATGGCTGGAACGCGCAACTGCGCCAGTCCATTGTGAACATGGAAGCCTGGTTTGCCTATCGCAGCGCCCGCTCGTCGGTGAACGCTGCGGAGCATAACCTTGCGGCGGATGAGCAGAATCTCATTGTGCGCACCGTGCAGGCCTATCTCAACGTGTTACGCGCCCAGGATCTGCTGGACTCTACCAGCGCTGAAGAAGCCGCAGTGAAACGCCAGTTAGAGCAGGTACAGCAACGCTTCGAAGTTGGCCTGGTGGCCATCACTGATGTACTTGAATCGCAGGCGGTATACGACAACGCCGTTGTCCGACGCATTCAGGCTGACGGTGATCACGACATCTTTTTCCAGAGCCTGAGCACCTTAACCGGCATCACGTACCAGGAACTGGCTCGCCTTTCAGAGGAACTGCCGATTGTTAATCCAAGCCCGGTGGATGAAGACGCCTGGATTGAAGAAGCCATGCGAAGCAATCTGAACATACTTGCAGCACAGGAACAGCTGGCTGCAGCACGCCGAAATGAACGTGCGCGTATTGCCGGCCATCTGCCTACCGTTGACGCAACCGTCACCCAGGTGAGTTCTGTCACTGGCGCGCCGAACTTTTTTAACGCTGACACCACCGAGCAGACCGTTTACGCCCTGGAACTGAATCTGCCACTGTATACCGGCGGGTTTACCAGTTCCCGACGCAAAGAAGCCAGCGCCTTGAAACGCCAGGCACAGGAACTTCTGCTCAATCAACAGCGTACGGTTATCCGCGATATCAGAAATCTGTATCAGGCGGTAGCCACTGACGTTGTGCGGGTTAAAGCCCGATTTAAAGCCATTGAGTCTTCCCGCTCGGCACCGGAAGCGACGGAAACCGGCTATGAAGTAGGTACGCGGAATGTTGTCGACGTTCTGCAGGCCCAGCAGCTGCTGTTCCGTTCCCAGTTCGACTATGCCGATTCACGTTACAACTATGTGCTGAACCTTCTGTTCCTCAAAGATGTTGCCGGCACCCTGAACGATGCAGACCTGGCTGAGCTGAACAAATACACAGATGCGTCAAACCCGGTTAAGCGCCTGGTCTCACTGCGCCAGCGCAGCGGTAATACGAGCCCTCAGTAAAGTCGCTACCCGCTCTGTGGCGCCGCGGTTCTGATCAACCGCGGATGCCGCAGCCCTGCCGCGTCGAGACATTTCTTCTGGATCACGCAGCAGCAGCAGCACCACCTCAGCAAGTTCTTCCGCTGTGTTTATGGTCTGTAATGCATCCAGCTCTGTCAGATGTGCCATCACATCGGTGAAATTGAACTGATGAGGCCCGCACACAATCGGCAAACCACATACGGCAGGCTCCAGCGGGTTATGGCCGCCAACCGGCACAAGACTGCCACCGACAAAGGCGACATTCGCCACCCCGTACAATTCCAGCAGGGTGCCCATCACATCGCCAACAAGCACATCCGGCGCTTCATCCAAGGGCTGTTCCATACTGGCACTCTGGCACGCGACCTGAAGGCCCGCGCTTCTGGACAATTCCACAACTTCATTGGTGCGTACAGGATGCCTGGGCACCAGCAGCAGAATCGTTGCAGGCAGATGCTGACGAATGGTTTGAAACGCCTCCAGCACAAGGGCATCTTCGCCGGGATGTGTTGAGGCCGCTATCCACACCAACTGATCCTGCAGGGCAAACTGCGTACGCCAGTAGATAACCCGCTGCGCAAATTCCTGGGGCAGCGTGACGTCATATTTGACGCTGCCCAGGGCTGTTGTGGTCTGCGGATCTGCGCCCAGAGCGATAAAGCGTTCGACATGCGCCTGGCTCTGACAGGCTATGTCACTGAGTTTGCCCAGCATTGGCCTGCTCAGGCCACTGATACGCCGGTAGCCTCGCGCGGAGCGTTCCGACAAACGCGCATTCACCAGCACAACCGGGATACCTGCCGAATGGGCTTCATCAATTAAGTTGGGCCAAAGCTCAGTTTCCATCAGCACCAGAATTTCTGGCTGAACCCGCTGAAAAAAACGTTTCACCCCGGCGGTGAAATCATAAGGTGCATAACAGTGATCAACGCAGTCACCCAGGCGTTGAACAACTTGTTCGGATCCCGTCGGCGTCATTGTTGTGACCAGAAAGGGGGTCTGAGGAAATTCATCGACTAGCTGGCGGATCAGGGGTGCAGCAGCAATGGTTTCGCCTGCGGACACGGTGTGAAACCAGACACAATGAGGGCGTACTTCCGGCGGCACATGGCCAAACCGTTCCGCCTGGCGCTGCCCGTACTCTGGCTCGCGTCGCGCGCGCCGGTTCAGACGTATCCGCACCAGGGGTTGCAGCACCCAGAGCAAACATCGATATAGCCTCATCATCATGGTTGCAGACTGATGGGTCACCATTAAACTGTCAATCATTCCGCCTTGTAAGGGCGCAACGCCAAACACCATGTCGAGCAGTACTCATTCCAGCAAGGCACCCAGCCACAAGCCGGGGTCAAGCCACATCATCGACGCCGCCATTATCGGTGGCGGTATCGCCGGTGCCTGGGCGCTTAACCTGCTACAGCAGAGGGGCTACAACTGCATCCTGCTGGAAAGTGCGGCGCTGGGCGCAGACCAGACGCTGGCCTCCCAGGGCATGATCCATGGTGGTCTTAAGTATGCGCTCAGCGGCGTTCTCACCGGCGCATCAGAAGCCATTGCAGATATGCCCAGACGTTGGCGCGCCTGTTTGAACGGCGACGACGATGTTGATCTACGCGGCACCCGGATACTGTCCGAACACTATTACATGTTCGCCGAGGCCACTACGCTGGGTCGTCTCACCACCTTTTTTGCCAGTCGCGCCCTGCGCGGCCGTATCGACAGAATCAAGCCAGACCAATGGCCCGCGGAGTTCCTGGGCTTCGAAGGCGTCGTCTATCAGCTGAACGATTTTGTGATGGATACCGAAGATCTGTTACGGACACTGGTTGGCAAACACCAGCAGCGTGTGCTCAAGCTTCATGCCGATACCGGTAACATAAAACCCCACGCTGATGGCGGTTATGAAATCGTGCTTGACGATACAACCGTGCGTGTCGGCACATTGATCAGCTGTGCAGGCAATGGCAGCAGCCAGTTGCAGCAGGCGTTAGGCATTACCAACCTGCCGGTGCAACAGAGGCCGTTGAAGCAGGTCATTGTCAAACACCAACACGATGTCATGATGTTTGCCCACTGTTTAACAGGCATAGCCAGTGACGAGCCGCGTTTGACCATCACCAGTCACCGGGAAGACAACTGTGTGAGCTGGTACCTTGGCGGCCAACTGGCTGACAAAGGGGTTGAGCTATCTGACGATGAACAACTGGCCACCGCCCGTGCAGAGCTTGAAACCTGCGTGCCGTGGCTTGACTGGCAGGCCGCACAGTTCGAGATTCTCACCGTCAACCGGGCAGAACCGCAACAGGCCAGCGGCATCAAGCCTGACGAAGCTCATGTGGTGCGCCAGCAGGATTTTGTCCAGTGTTTTCCAACCAAGCTGACCCTGGCACCTGACCTCGGAGACAAACTCATCAACGTGCTCGACAAACCCAGGCATCCCACGCCACTGCAGACCAATCATCCGCAAGCTGAGCTCGGCATCTCGCCATGGTAAACCCCCTCCCTCTCCTGGCGCTGGGCAACACAGGCCTGCTGGTCAGCAAGCTCAGCCTGGGCACCGTGAAATTTGGCCGCGACCAGGGGGTACGCTATCCCACGCCGGTAAAGATACCCACCGACAAGGAGATCATCAGCCTGTTAGAGCAAGCTGCGGAAATGGGGATCAATCTGATTGATACTGCACCAGCTTATGGCAACAGCGAAGAGCGGCTGGGCAACTTGTTAAAGCACACGTCCCAGCACTGGCTGATCTGCACCAAGGTTGGCGAAGAATACGCAGACGGTATTTCCAGCCATAACTTCAGTCCGGAACATTGCCGCATGAGTGTCGAACGCTCACTCCGACGTCTCAACGTCGACACGTTGGATATCGTATTGATTCATTCAGATGGCAACGACATCGACATTCTGCAGAATCAGGGCACCCTGCAGGCGTTACAGGCGCTGAAGCAGGCGGGCAAAATAAGAGCCGTGGGCATGTCACACAAGTCCCATGCTGGGGGTGAAATGGCGCTGGCGATGGGCGCTGATGTGATGATGGCAACCCTTAACCGCAGCGAAACAGATGATGCAGAACTGATAGAAAACGCGGCAGCGGATGGTTGTGGCGTGCTGATTAAAAAAGCCCTATCCAGTGGCCATGGCAGCAGCGCAGACCTGACCTTTGTGGCTCAACACAGAGGTGTACACAGTATTGTTGTGGGCACGACAAGCCCGGCACACCTGCGCGAAAATGTTGACGCCATAAACGCCGCGGGCTAGCTGCCTTTGCTGCCGCGAATGCGATTCACTATGGCTGAGGTCGAAATATCCGAGACCAGGCCTAACACCTGTACTTCACCACCATAAGATCGCACAAGATCGGCGCCGACCACACCGTCAGGACCATAGTCGCCACCTTTGACCAGCACTTCAGGCTGTAACAGCTGCAGCAAGGGTTCCGGCGTGTCTTCAGAAAAACTCACCACCCAGTCAACGCAGCTCAAACCCGCCAGCACGCGACTACGACCTTCTACCGCGTTTACCGGCCGGCCCTCGCCTTTCAGACGGGTCACTGAGGCATCATCGTTGATGGCTACAATCAGGCGATCGCCCAGGGCGGCGGCTTCTTCCAGATAAGACACATGCCCCGCGTGCAGAATGTCAAAACAGCCGTTGGTAAACACAACGCGTTCCCCATTGGCTTTTGCATCAGCCACCGCGCGCGCCAGTTCATCCCGTGTCATCAGACCCCGATCAGCAACGGTGCCCTGCAGAACCTGACGCAGCTCAGGGCCGGTGACCGGCGCGGTGCCTGATTTCGACACCGCGATGCTGGCTGCAATGTTTGCGATCCGCGCACAATCGATCAGCGGCCACTTCAGCGCCATACCCAGCGCCAATGTCGCTGCGGTAGTATCACCAGCACCAGTGACGTCATAGACCTCTACCGGGCGCGCCGGCAGATGGCGTTTTTCTGTGGGTGTGCAAACATCCATACCCTCGCCGCCACGGGTGACCACCACGCCATCAACAGAAAGCAGCTGCACCAACTGCAGGGCTGCATCCTCTTTTTTGTCCAGATCCGTGCGTATCGACAGCGCATGAGCAAACTCTTTTTCGTTGGGCTTGATGACACTGGCGCCACGATAAACGTCCAGGGGTTTCATCTTGGGATCGACCAGCACAGGTACAGAGCGCTCGTTGGCGGCAAAAATAAGGGCCTGGGCGTCCTCTATGGCGCCTTTGTCATAGTCTTCCAGAATCAGCACATCGGCTTCACGCAGATGTTTTTCTATCTTGTTCTGCACCACACCGATACGCTCACTGGCACCGTAATCCGGCACCGGAGACTCGAAGTCGGCACGGATCAACTGCTGTTTCTGGGCAAGCACCCGCAGCTTCACAATGGTTGGCCAATCAGGCACTTTGACAAAATCACAAACAACCCCGGCTGCGGTAAGGGTAGCGGTTAACGTCTCACCAGCCTCATCATCTCCAACCAGCCCCACCAGGGTGCACTGGGCACCCAGACTGACCAGGTTCAGCGCCACGTTGGCCGCGCCACCAGGCCTGTGTTCGGTTTTCTGCACGCTGACCACCGGCACAGGCGCTTCGGGCGAGACACGATCCGCAGGCCCATGCCAGTAGCGGTCCAACATCACATCACCCAGCACAAGAATTTTGAGTTGGGCAACAGACGGTAGATTGGGAATAGCTGCTTTGAGACTCAAGTTACGTTCCACCGGGTTGAAATCCGCGGCATATTAACACGCCTGTGCGTTCGCCTCAGCGCGAGATAACGGCTATGATCCGCGCCCGATGGCAAGGCGCAAACCCATACGCAAACGATACGCTCCCTCAGTGTGGCCAACCTGGCTGCTGATTGGTGTGGCGTGGGTGATTGCACGCCTGCCGTTAAGCTGGATCTTCAGTCTGGGTGATCGCATCGGTCGCCTTGCTTATCGAATTGGCGGCGCCCGCCGCAAAATCGCCGAAACCAATATTCGACGATGCTTTCCTGAACTGTCCGCCGAAGAACAAGACCAGTTGGTGCAGGATACCTTTGCCGCCGTCACCCTCGGCGCTCTGGAAATGGCGATTCCCTGGCTGAATCCCAAACGCGATCTCAGTGCACATTTCACCGTGCACGGCATCGATAACCTTGATGCCGCTTTATCTCACGGACGCGGCGCTGTGCTGGTTGGCGGCCACTTTGCGGTGATGGATGCCATCTGCCAGCCGTTGCGCGACATAGGCAGCATCGACGTCATGTATCGATTCAACAAGAACCCAGCCTGGGAATGGTTACAGGTACAGGGACGACAGCGCTTTTTTGATGGTGTGATAGAGCGGGAAAATATTCGCGGCACATTAAAGCGACTCAAACAGGGTCGCGCTATCTGGTATGCGGCTGACCAGGACTATGGCCGCAAGCATTCGATCTTTGCGCCTTTCTTTGGCATCCCCACGGCAACCATTGTCGCCACGTCACGCTTCGCTCGTTTAAATAATTCACCGGTTTTGATGATGGTACAGACCCGTGACGTTGAGAACCTGCACTGGCATATTCATTTTCTGCCGATGCTGGAGAATTTTCCCAGCGGAGATGACACCGCCGACGCCACGCGCCTCAATCAATTGCTTGAGCAGCAGATCAGACAGAACCCGGCGCAATACCTGTGGATGCACAAACGTTTCAAAACCCGCCCGGAAGGCGACCCGCCGTTCTATTCTAAGTAACGTCGTCTCTGACTAACGCCGTCGATAAACCGTCAGCACGTGATCCAGACTGCGCGCCAGAGAGGCGATGGAAAAATGTTGGTCAACCCGCAAGCGCCCCTGGTGGAGCAGTTCGTCCCGGTCCAACTTAACCGCTCTGGCCAGCGCATCTGCAAAACCCTGGGGAGAATCCTCGCTGGCATAAACACCCAGCTCACCCAGCACATATTTAGGTCCACCCCGGGGCAAGGTGACCACCGGCACACCCGCGTACATGGCTTCAAGCACCACCATGCCAAAAGCCTCCACCTGTACCGGATGCAGCAGGACATCAAAAGCTTGAAAATAATTCTGCGCCTGGGGCACCTGGCCCAGGTAAAAAATATTGTCTGCCTGGGGCAGCTCTCGAGTATCACCACCGCCCAGGAAAACGAGTCGACTGCCAGCGTTTTGTTGCGAAAAGCGCGCAAACGCTTCCGCAGACAGCTTGGGCCGCTTTTTATAGTGAAGGCGTCCAACAACACCGACGGTAAGTGGGCCTTCCGGCAAACCCAGCGCTGCAAGCGCATCTGCGCGAGACAGCAGCGCGGCAGCGGACGCGGGCACATCTAATACGTTAGGCAGCACAATCGGCTCGTGTTTCGGCTTTGACTGCAATTCCGCCGCCACGTCCGGCGAGACACCTGCAAAGTGCATACGGGAAGCAAACAGCCGTCGGTTCCAGCGGCGTTGACGACGCGACATCATGCCAAACTCATGGGCGACAACCACACAGAGGTTATCTGCCAGAGGTGAGCGCGCGATTGCCCAGTAAGGTCGATAACGATGGCAGATCACCATGGCCCATTTCTCTTCGCTGAAACCGGCAAGCGCACGGCGGATCGCTGCGGTGTCAGCAAGGTCTTCAAGATCGAGATAACTGACCCGCTCAGGTACTTCCGCGGTGCCCTCTGACGCACCCAGGAAGACCGTGGTCATCTCGATCCCTAACGATGCTGCAGCCAGTTCATAACGTCGGCAAAGCTCACCAAATGGAGAGATATCGTGGGGGCAGATCTGCAGAATGCGCTGACTCACCGTGCATCCTTCGTGACCAGGAAGTCTTCCAGCAGCAGATACTGCAGATCACAGCCAAAAAACATATTCAGCGCATCATCCGGCGAACACACCATGGGTTCACCACGCCGGTTTAATGACGTATTGAGCAACACGCCATTGCCGGTGCTTTCCTGCATCATCTGTAAAAGCTGATGATAACGAGGGTGGGCCTGCTCATCGACCACCTGCACCCGCGCCGTACCATCCTCGTGAACCACTTCAGAGATTCGCTCACGCCAGGCCGGCGCAACATCAAAGGTCATGGTCATGTAAGGCGCGGGATGCGGCGGCTGAATAAGTTCCGCGGCCACCTCAGGTAAAACGCTGGGGCAAAAAGGTCGCCATCGCTCCCGGAACTTGATCTGGGCATTGATTTTATCTGCGATGCCCGGCGTGCTGGGACACCCCAGAATGCTGCGGCCGCCCAGGGCGCGGGGGCCAAATTCCATCCGACCCTGAAACCAGGCCAGCGGGTGCCCATCGGTTAAGATGTCAGCCGCCGCGCTTACCGGGTTGTCCAGACGCTGCCAGTGACAGGTTTCCGAACGCTTCTGTAACGCAGCAAGACACGCGTCCCTGTCAAAAGACGGACCCAGATAAACGTGTTGAAGGGGCGCAATACGATCACCCTGCTGGTTCGCCACAAAAGTGGCGGCCCCTAAGGCGGTGCCTGAATCGCCCGACGCCGGCTGCACATACAGGTGATCAATGTTCGCCTCACCAAGCAGACGCTGATTGAGCTTCACATTGAGCGCGCCGCCACCGGCAAACACCAGCTGTCGCGTTTCGTCCAACACATCACCCAGGTAACGTTGGGTTAACCTGATCACCCAGTCTTCATAGAGCCGCTGCATCGCTGCCGCATAGTGTACGTAAGGTTCATCTGCATCATCGTTGCGACGACGCGGACCCAGCCAATCAACAAGCGCATC
>CBDUMB010000085.1:0-9740 GCA_965368205.1 uncultured Pseudomonadaceae bacterium
CTGGACCTTCGAACTGGACGTGCGCACGTCCGTAGAAAAGTGGTGAGATCGGAAGTTTTTGTGAGGCCCCGCCGGACCTCACAAATATCGACAATGTCTAATCGACTCGTGCCTGGGCGTACCCTGACAATACTTTTACACCGTCCTGGTTGACTGTTTCCACATTCAGATTAACCAGCCCATCTTCGATGCTTTCTACCGTAGCAGTAGCATTCAGCGTATCGCCGGGCCATACCTGACTGGTGAAGCGCACACCATATTTGGTCAGCCGACCATCACCAACATAGTTGGTCAACATCGCGCCGGTCATGCCCATGGTCAACATACCGTGGGCAAAGACAGACGGATATTTTGCCACCTCAACGGTGAAAATCTCATCCGTGTGGAGTGGGTTGTAGTCTCCTGATGCGCCTGCATACTGGACAATCTGCGTGCGTTTAAGGTCTTCGACCAGACACTCAGAATAGGTATCACCTACATTCAAATCTGCTGCTTTTAACGCCATGTTACCTCCTATTTGTCCACTGGCCGTTCGGTGCGAACACCAACGCCACGGGCTGTAATCACCAACTCGCCATTCTGATCACGATATTCTGTGATCGATTCAGAAAACACCAGCTTGCCGGATCGCTTGCCTTCTTTTTCCCAGGTTTTGCCGGGCAGGTTGGTTGCCGTCAGCACGTCGCCGGGCTTCAGATGACGGTGATATTCAAAATGCTGTTCAGCATGCAGACCGCCACCACCACCGCCGCCACCGCCGCCGCCGGAAGATTCTTTTTTAATGCCGGTGGGCGAACCGCCTGAACCGAACCAGGGTTCCCCAATTTTCGGTCTGAGAAAGTAATCCGGATCAAACTGTGCGCTGGACTGCGCAAAGGTCGGTGGCGCAATTATCGTGCCGGGCTCAGTACCCGCAGCGTAATCCGCATCATAGTAAATCTGGTTATCATCACCCACAGAACGCGCAAACATCATGATGTGGCTCGCTTCTACGGGAAACTTGTCAACAGCCATAAGCCTCTCCCTTACGTTGAAAAATCAAAGGAGAACGAGTATCTAATAGGCGGTGGCGGAGTGCCAGCAGGAATTAGCGGCCTTTGAATTCGGGGTCGCGTTTTTCCAAAAACGCATTGATGCCTTCAACTTTGTCTTCGGTCTGCACCAGTGCGCCTTGC
This sequence comes from uncultured Pseudomonadaceae bacterium, assembly GCA_965368205.1. Lineage (GTDB taxonomy): Bacteria > Pseudomonadota > Gammaproteobacteria > Pseudomonadales > Azotimanducaceae > UBA4421. The sequence goes on from CBDUMB010000085.1 coordinate 1,176, forward strand.
GCGTATTTCTCGAACATCAGCGCGCCGGCGAGGCTCGCTTCCATGCCAAAGTGCACCATAGCTTTCATCGTGCGTGGCACAAACGGCGCAAATCCAGCGAGGTGATCAGCCATACGACGGGTTTCCGCGAGCAGTTCATCCGCTTCAACCAGGCGGGTCACGAGACCTATCGCCAGGGCCCGCTCAGCCCCGATGGGCTCACCCATCAGCAACATTTCCATACCCCAGCCACGCCCGACAATGCGAGGCAGACGTGCGGTCGCACCGCCACCGGGAATAATACCGAGCTTGCCTTCAGGTGTTGCAAAACGCGACTGTGGCGTCGCTACCCGCAGGTCACAACCTAGCGCTACTTCCAACCCACCACCCATACAGATGCCATCAATGGCAGCGATGGTTGGTTTGGGGGTACGCTCCAGCTTATCCGCCAGGCCTTGAACAATAGGTTCAAGGGCCTTTTTAAAATCTCTGTGGATGACCTCGGAAAGATCAGAACCTGCGGCAAAGGCTTTGCCGCCTGCACCAGTAATCGTGATCACACGCACGGCATCATCATCCGCTGCCGCATCAACCGCTGTATGCAGGTCGTCCAGGGTCGCTAAAGAAATAGCATTGTGTTTTTCGGCACGATTGATTGTGATCAGAGCCATAGGGCCCTGCACGTCATATAGAACGTTATCGAGTTGCATTGTCTTTTTCTGGGCTTAAGGGTTTATTGAGTCAGGCTATCGGTCAGGCTTTTCAAGCCACTACCAATTTTATCGCGGACTCTCTGCTCAATGTTCTGCTTCACGCCGTCAATATCCAGCCCCTGTTTCACCGCTTCACTACTGATAGATGCAGTTAATGGTTTCAGTATCTGCTGTGCCAGTTCCGCTCCGGTGACACCATTACTTTTGCGGCCAATATTCTGCAGCCGTATATCTGGAATAGTTAACGCCAGTTGCCCGACCACATCTGAGTCCAAGGCTGCCTGAGTGTTGGTGAAACTGAATTTATCGATGATGAACTTTGTTCCAGGCCCAGCATCCGCTGATGCCTGCGAATCACCACCCGTTGCAGATTCCAGATTAGCCATGAGCTGTTGAAAGTTGGTCTGCTGCCCTTTGGCGATGGCAGTAATATTTGCACCGTCTATGACAACTTCTTTCATCACCACAAGGGTGTCGCTGATCTGACTTGTATCCAGCACAACTTTGATCTGATCAACCTGCATCATGTCCGCACCGGAGAAACCGGCGGGATTACCCAGACGTAAGCCGTTGATTGCCGCCGAACCTTCCGTGATGGCAAGATCTACGTTATCGACCTGAACCTCAATACCGAGGAACTGGGGACCGAATTTTTCGATCCCACTTTTGACCAGACTACCAGAATTAAGTGCCACGTAAGCCACCGCGCCGCCAATCAGAAGCAGCAGCACAACAACGATCCAAGCAAACGTTTTCATATGACCTTCCTGGTGGGCTTAGCTGTTTTCCATTGTGTTGATGAAACTCTGCGCTTCGGCAATGGAGGCTTCCATATCGCGGATCAGGCGCCCGACGTCAGATTCGATGCCACCAAGTTCACCCTGCAAAGACGCAACCGCCTGTGCATTGAGATTGTGCTTAAGAAAAAGTACGTGATCTCGAAAAGAGGTCAGCACCGGTGCCATACGCGATTCCGCACGACGCATGGCTTTAATCAGATCGGATGAGCGGCGCTGCGAGGTACGCAGTTTTTCCGCACTCTGACGGCGCAGAGAGGCGTTAGAGATCTGCTCTAACTCTTCCGCCCATTCCTCAAACAAATCGTCAGCAACGTCTTCCACCGAATCGATGCGCTCAGATACGGTTGACGCTTTGTCTTCCGCATCTTCAAACGCATCATTGAGCCGATTATAAACCGTTTTCAGCTGCGATTCGGGGACACCAACAACAGCCTCAAACTGTTCCAAAGCGCTCTTGAATTCTTCTTTGGCATCTTCCTGGGCTTCCATTGCGTCTTCAACGCGGTCGACCAGAATGTCGTTTTTGAGATTACCAAACTGCTCCTGCACACCGTAATAGGCGCTTTCACAAGCGCCTAAGAGCAGTATGCAGCTGAGAACAAGAACGCGTTGCATCATTACCTCCGGGACCTCTTAAGGTCCGCCGTTACTGGCGAACCTTATGAGTACCAGACACAACCGCGCTGACACGTCGGTTGGTTTGCTTACCTGCCGCTGTGTCGTTAGACGCAATCGGCCGTGTCTCTCCGAAGCCAGCCCAGGTCAGACGGCTCGCATCAACACCCGCTTCGTTGACGAGATACTCGTAAACCGCTTTGGCTCGCTGCTCAGACAGATTCTGGTTATAAGACGCCGCACCATCGGAATCCGTGTGGCCTTCGATGACCGCTTTGGTGTTCGGATACTGACGCAGGAAACGTACCGCACGCGCTAATTCACTGGTGTGATCAGGGCGCAGCTGCGCTTTGTTTGTCTCAAACTCGATGCTCATGTCGATTGTGACTTCTTCTTCGAGTTCAATGTAACAACCGCGGTCATTAACTTTGGCACCCGCTTCGGAATCAGGACAGTCGTCACGGAAATCAGGCACGCCGTCACCGTCCGCGTCTAAAGGACAACCATTTTGATCAACAGAAACACCAGCTGGTGTATCAGGACACTGATCCGCACCATCGACAACACCGTCGTTGTCCGCATCCAGCTCACAGCCTTGAGCGTCAACCACACGACCAGCAGGCGTGGTAGGACAGTTGTCCATATCGTTTGGTACGCCATCGCCATCTGAATCAGCAGGCGCAGCAGGTGCGGCGGGAGAACCGATAAATCCGGTCAGACCCAGAAATGCAAACGGCTCAAGACCACCTACTTTAGAGCTGCTGACACCACGTACGTCTGCACGCAGCGAGATGTGATCGCTTAACTGGCGGTAAACACCAACGCCGACATTCAACTGGTTATCACGCGCATCCGGACGAACTCCGTCCATGTCGTACTCAGTTCGGCCACCGCCAACCAGCATGAAGGGCTGCCAGGCATTTTTCGCCGGTAAATTATAAACGAAGTCCAACCAACGCAGATTGACCTCGTCTTCGCCTGATCCGTAACGGTTATCAAATCCAGCATCTTCAACCCTGCCGGCCATGACTTCTACAGACCAGTTGTCCGAAAGCCCGTAACCCAGAATCAGCGCGCCACCCACTTCGGTATCTTCATAACCAATGTTGGATGAATCCGGTCCTGTATAAGCGATAGCGCCGGGTGATACGTAAAACTGCCCCTTGTGAGGATTGTTGTGGCCATCGGCCAGAACATTCGCTGTCCAGAGCAGAGTGATTGCCAACATCAAAAAACTTTTCATCAGTGTTTCCTTTATTAGAATTCGCGCAGGGTACGGGATGCTTAGAAAGCTGTATACCCGGATTTTAAAACCCGTGTAAAATCCGCTGCCCAACGGGCGCGCAACATTACTCAATGTTACACACTAGCGTCCAGTACTTATGTTAATAAGAAAAAAACTAAATTTGGAGACACATAATGGAAGTTATTCCAGAGGAGCTGTCGGCTGACCGCATTCAGGGTTATATCGACCAGGCCGTTGAGATGGCCATACAGTACGGGCCAAAACTTATACTTTCTATCGTTGTTCTGCTGGTGGGCCTGTGGGTCATCAAGCGGGTAGTCAATGTTGTTAATAAAGGTCTGAACGCCAGCAAAACTGACCCTACCTTAGCCAAGTTTTTAGGTAGCCTTACTTCAATCATTCTGAAAGCACTGCTGTTTATCAGCGTTGCCAGCATGGTGGGTATCGAGACCACATCCTTTATTGCCATTTTAGGTGCGGCTGGTCTGGCCATTGGCCTGGCATTACAAGGTAGCCTGGCAAACTTTGCCGGTGGCGTGCTCATCCTTATGTTTCGCCCTTACAAGGTAGGTGACTTTGTTGACGCACAGGGTGTAGCCGGCACCGTGTCAGCCATTCAGATCTTCAATACGATCATCAAGACGCCTGACAACAAGGTCATTATCGTGCCGAACGGCTCGATTTCGAACGGCATCATCACCAATTTCTCCGCCGAAGAGACCCGTCGCGTGGACTTTGTGTTTGGGGTTGGTTACGACGACGACATTGCCAAAACAAAAGAGACTCTAAAAGCCATATTCGCGGCAGACGAACGGATTTTCTCCGACCCTGAGCCCTTTGTGGTTTTATCTGAACTGGCTGACAGCTCAGTTAATTTCACCTGTCGCGTATGGGTCAAGGCCAGCGACTACTGGGCGGTTTACTTCGACACCATGGAAGCGGTGAAACTGCGTTTCGATGCAGAGAATATATCCATCCCCTACCCACAAAGGGATGTGCATATGCACCAGGCGGGATAAACCTCTCGCCAGAACAAAACCCGCGCCCGGCGCGGGTTTTTTTATGCGTTGAAAAAAATCAGCCGGTGGAAAAAAGAAAACCGCCAGCCTGGAGAGGAAGCTGGCGGTTTCAAGAGGATCTCAGGGTCGTTACCCAAAACAGAGATCTTAAGGGGATAGACATCACCGTTGGGTGATGTTGCCTACTATGCGGTAAAGACGTTTCAAGAGAATGTCTAAGCCTGCCGTTTTTGTGACATTTTGTTTCAAGCTGCTGATACAAATTTCAAGGTCACCCGAGCACCACCGTGCGGACCATTATCAATACCCACATGCCACTGATGCGCCTGACACAGCTGCTGCACAATGGCCAAACCCAAGCCGCTACCACCGGTGGTTGCACTACGTGAGCTATCCAGACGGAAAAAGGGTTGGAACACCTGTTCGCGAAACTCCTCCGGTATTCCAGGTCCGTCGTCGATCACCTGTATCTCGTTGGTGGTGGCAACCACTGAGACGTTACCGCCATGCTGAAAACCGTTGGCAATCAAATTAATCAAAACCCGCCGGAACGCACTGGGCGCAAGTTTTATCCTGAAATCACTGGGGATACGCAGGTCTGCTGTAATGTTCCGCTCAAAGGTGGCGAGAATTTCCTGCACAAACGGCAGCAGCTCAATTTCCTGCGGCACTTCTCCGGTGCCACGCGCAAACCTCAGGGCGTCGCTGATCAACTCATCCATGGATTCCAGATTACGTTCGAAGCGACTGACCAGCTGCGGATCTACATTGTCCGGCAGCAACGCCAGCGCCAGGCGCATGCGTGTCAGCGGGGTGCGCAGATCATGAGATATTCCGGCCAGCAACGTGGTTCTGTTCGTGAGCAGCAAACCAATTTCAGATGCCATGATATTGAAGTTACGCGCCAGAGAAACAAGCTCTCTTGGACCGGTTTCCGGCAGGGGCTCAATCTGCGTTGCACCGCGAAAGCTTTCCGCTTGTCGCGCAACGTTGACCAGCGGCCGCGCAATCCGACGCACGATAAACAGCGAGGTGAAAAAGACAATGCCCGCGCCCAGTCCAACAATCACCATGGCAACATAAAGTGGCTGAATTTCCCGACGCTCGGGAGAAAACCCGATCTGTAAGGCAAACCCGCCCATGGGTACATCTACCCAGAGCAGATCGTCACCTTCAAGCAGCACAACCTCTTCGCCTATGCGCAGAGACAGTTCCGTTTTCAATAATTCGAAATATTGTGAATATCCAGCCACTTCCGGCAGTGCCTGATGGGCCTCACTGATAATCAGATCATGGCTTTCCGCCATTTCGAGTTCGAAATAGGGCCGCGCCTCCGGCGGCAGCTCAACCCAGGTCTGGGCAGATAACACCAGCAGAGCAGCTTCGTCATCAGCCGACTGCTCGGTTATGGGACTGATCACAAACAGATAAAGGGCAAACGTTGCAATAACAACAATCAGCAGAGCGCCAACTGCCAGAATGAGGGTTGTGCGGACCAGCAGGGAAGACGGGCCACGCAGCCCAGAACTGTCAGCCATTACCTGCCGGGCAGAACATATACCCTTTGCCCCAGATGGTCCGGATGTAGACCGGCTGGGTTGGGTCAGGTTCAATCTTTGAGCGTAAACGCGTGACGCGTACATCAATAGAGCGATCAAAGGGTGAGCGCTCAGCGCCCGTCAGCAGATCAAGAATTCGATCTCGGTCGAGGACTTTATTCGGATGGGCCACCAAAATTGACAACAGATCAAATTCGCCAGAAGTTAATGGCACCGTATCACCATTTTTGGTAAGCCGATGGGCGTTTGTATCTAACGCAAACACACCAAATTCTGTGGCGGCGACTTCTTCTGCTCCGGCACCCGATGAGGACGAACGGCGCAGAACCGCACGTACACGGGCGAGCAGTTCTCGAGGATTAAACGGCTTGGACAGGTAATCATCAGCCCCCACTTCCAGGCCGACAATTCGGTCCACATCTTCGCCCTGCGCTGAAACGATGATAATGGGCAGGTCGGAGTGTTTTTTCATCCGCTGAGCAATAGACAGGCCGTGTTCACCGGGCAACATCAGATCTAAGATCAGCAGGTCAACTTCATGCTCAACCAGATACCTGTCCATGGCTTCACCGGACTCGACGCAGGCGACATGAAAGCCTTGCTGTTCTAAGTAAGCCTGGATGAGTTCACGCAGTTCCGGGTCATCGTCGACAACCAGCAGGTTGGCAGTTTCGGCATCCATACTGTGTCAGCGGTTGGCGCTTGCGGAGGATTCTTGACCGACCGTAACAACAGGTTGTGTCGCTTCCGATTGCGGCGCCTCATGGGCGACGCGGCCAGGCGCTCGTGTACGCTGTTCAAAGCCTATGCCGAAGGTTACTCGCGGAGTGTTCGACTGAGCCTGCTGATCAGGATTGTTGCGCGGCGTAATTTGAACCACCCGTGTCTGCAGGACCACAGAGCCGTCCGATTTACGCACGACGCGCCCGTACCTGCGCTGCACAATGACACCCTGGGGGCGGCGCAGCTGGTTATTGTTGACCATGCGGCCACGTACTTCGGCAAGCAGTCGGCGGCGTTGTTCTGGGCTCAGTTGACTCCACTGGGCGGTAAGCGCGGTTAATTCGGAATCACTGCGCTTTGCAAGACTGCCCTGGCTTAACTGGTCTTCAGACAACTGCGCTTGTGGGGTGGATTGCGCAGCTTGCGCTTCATCACTTTGAGCGAGCACGCTATGGCTTGCAATCAGTGCAAAGATTGCGACTGCTGAACCTACGTTACTGACCCTGAACTGATGAATCACTGAATTCCTTCAAAAAATCTGCAACCCGCATACTACAGCAAATAGAGAATGCGGAAAAATGCCCTGGCTAAACCCCATAAACCAGCCCGGTATTGTCCTCAGCCGCTGTTACACAGCAATTTCCTGAACGTTTCAATTTGTTTCAATTCGCATTGCAAACGGCTTTGGCGCGGGCTGGTATGCAGGCAGCGGAATCGGCATCCGCTGCGCGACCACCTTGTTCTTGATTGCTGTGGATGAGGTTCGAGGATTGTAGAAAACTTGCACAATTTCTTTCCCTGCTGCCTGCAGGTAAGCCTCTACGTCAAGATTGTGAGAAGCAGCGCCCCAATCTTCTCCCACCACAAAAATATCGACGTCCAATTCCTCGCATGCCGATACATATTCAAGCGCATAGTAGGGACGAACAATATCGACGAAGCGCAGCGATCGCAGCATTTCTTCGCGTTCATCCAACGGAATGACGGGCACATTCGGCTTGTATGAATTCACTACGCTATCAGATGCAACGCCCACCACGACGGTGTCACCCAGGCCTCGACATTGTTCGAGCAACGCGAGGTGTCCTACATGTAATAGATCAAATGTGCCTACCGTATAAACAAGCATTGGGACATCTAACTCCTGTATCAAATTGTTATTTCGTTACTAAAACCGTTGTGAGCTACAAGAGTTTCCATCCATAAATTGCTGATATGCCAATGGTGTATAGCGCGAGCAGATAAACGTTAGTCGGATTCCCGGAAAATTTGGGTGTTTTCAGCTGGGAGATATTCAGCGCAGCGAGGCCAACACAACTCGAATAAAGCATTACTGAAAATACACGCTCACTTAACAGACCTTCGAATAGAAAAACGAAGACGAGAACGAGACTGTTATTGTCCAGCGCAAGGCCTGTATATTTCGACTCTTCGGAAAGCCCGAAGGTGGCAAAATAGCTCAGCCGTAGTGCGCTTGCAGCAAGCATGACAAATGCGCCAACCAGAAAAATCGGGGCAAAATTCCCATAACTCAGCAGAAGCATTGCGGGTGCGACACCGTAGCTGACAATATCTATCAGGACGTCAAGTTGCCCACCAAAACTGCTGTCTACGCCTGTTCGCCCTTTCATACGCCTGGCAATGAGCCCGTCAGCCCAATCAAAGGCGACTGCCCAAACCATGCCGATCATGGCTGCGTAATAAATGCCCAAAACACTGAAATAGATGGCAAGCAGCGTACAAGCCAATCCTGCCAGCGAGCACAGGTTGGGAAGGTCCTTTACATAAGAAAGGATAGTGGGGGGTAACTCTATTGTGGCAGGGTCGCCTTCAAGCAGCGCCCCATCAGCTGCAGGTGAATCGGTCATCAGTGGCAAGACTGTAACTGGGTTGATCTTTCAGTCCACCAAC
>CBDUMB010000086.1:0-9481 GCA_965368205.1 uncultured Pseudomonadaceae bacterium
CCATGCAGAGTCTGTTTAACGGGCAGCTTGGTGCGTTTGCTTACCTGCTGTTCATCCTGCTGTACATGCCCTGTGTTGCGACCATTGGCGTGATCTACAAAGAGTTGGGGTCTTTCTGGGCCACGTTTTCTGTCGCCTGGTCATTTGTGGTGGCTTACGGTGCTGCAGTGATTGTGTATCAGATCGGCACTTTCTCAGACGACCCTACCAGCGCCACGCTGTGGCTGATCGGCGTCAGCCTCGCCGCCACGGCCTTTTTCGCCAGCCTCATCGCCTGGGGCAAACGCAGACCTGATGCTAATCTCATCCCCCTGAAGATACTGGAAGACTGATTTTCGCACCTTGCGGCAAACTATTTCCCGGTATGTCGCGACATTCTCCTCAAGGCAGGCACAAGAATAATTAAATGCTAGGTCCGGTGACTGATGAAGTGTTGATAACACGCGCTGTGGCGGGGTCCAACAGCGCGTGGAATAAATTAATCAAGAGGTATGAAAAACGCGTGTACAACTACGCTTTAAGAATGGTGAGCCACCCTGATGACGCTTTTGATCTGATGCAGGAAGTGTTTGTCGGTGTACATCGCAACCTCGGCAGTTTCCGCGGCGACGCACCCTTCCCTGCCTGGTTGTTCCGCATCGCCAGCTTTCGCTGTACCGACTATCTGCGGCGACGCAAATTCCATGACGAATTTGATGAAGAAAGAGGCTTTCTGAACGCCGAAGCAGGCCCGGAGGAACAAACCTTTACCACCCACGCGAACCAGAAAATAAGCGCTGCGCTGGGCACCCTGCCCGATGAACAGCGCCAGGTTGTAGAACTCAAATTTTTCCAACACTTCACCTTTGAAGATATCGCAGGCCAGCTTGGCATATCCGCCAATACAGCCAAAACACGACTGTACAGTGCCCTGCGAAAACTGAAGCAACACGAGGAACTGCGAGATGCTCTGTGAACACGCAAATCCGCTTTTAATTGATTACGCCCAGAAGTCGTTGAACGATTCGCTGTCGGTTGAAGTTGAAACTCACCTGGAAAGCTGCGCCGATTGCCAGTCTGACTTCGAGGCCATCAACATGCTGTCTAACATGGCAGAAAACTGGCATGACGAAACCGTACCGGCCTGGCAGCCAGCCCCGGTGACCAGCAACCATAACTGGCTGGACAATTTCCGTTTGTGGTTCCCTACCGCAGCCAGCACCGCTGCGTTGGCAGTCGCCACCATGATATTTGTGCAGATGCCCGAGAACAGCGGCATATTGCCGGCTACCAGCCAGCCTCTGAGCAGCTATCAGGAATTGCCTGAGCTGCCTCAAGCGACACAGGCGGCCATGGTCGAAAGAGTCATGGAAGGCAGCCGCGAGCAGCGTCAGGAAGAACTGCAGGTGTTACTGCAATACCTGAAGGCCGAAATGGATCGCCGCACTATCGAAACAGAAGATTCCCTGCGTTTTGTGATCACCAACCAGTTGCAGGGGCAGCAGGAGTTGGATGAGCTGTATCAACAGGTTAAAGACCTGGTCACAACCGCTGATCGCAATCCTGCAGCCACGCCGGGCACCGGCAGTGATGCTGCAGAAGAAGGAGTGCATACGCCATGAAGATCGCACGCTGGCTGCTTGCCTGCTTAACATTATCCCTGACCACCCTCGCCACCGCACGCGAGGTTGATAATCTTGCTGACATCACGCGGGAGGCCAAAATTGTTGCTGATGTGATGAAATCCGCGCTCCGCAGTGAATTGAAGAGTGGTATTCGTGTCACCAGCGTCACCGCCGAATATCTGGCCAAACAGGGGGTACTGGTTTCCGTGCGGCTGAATGCGCCCTGGCTGACCATCAACAATGGCGACACCGCCATTGCCATCAACGGCCAGATCAACCTTGATGAGATACCTTCGATGGTGGAAAACATTCTGTCTGACCTGCAGATCGATTTATCACCCTATGAACCCGAGTCATTGGAAACTCTGCGCGAGCTACGCGCTGAGCAGCGCGACCTGCGCCTGGAACAGCGTGATATCCGCGCTCAGCTGCGCACCCTGCGGCGGGAACTGGTGCGCGCAGACTCTAACGACGAGCAGCAGAAGGTGCAGCGGCAGATTGAAAATCTGGAACGTGAATTAATTGCTGTCGACACGCAGTACGACGCCCTCGCCAAGGATATCGATATTCAATACAAGTCTCTGCGCGACTACCGCGACCGCATAGACACGCCGGAAACGCCGGATCCGCCCGCTTCGCAAAGTGCGGACATCGACGCATTGATTGCGCGGACCGTTTGCGATTACGGCGCCACCTTAAAAAGCTTAGGCTCTGAAGACTTCCTGACCGTTGCACTGCGGCGTGAGAACAGCACGCGCTATTTTGCTTTCAAAATGGATTATGTAGACAGCTGCGGTCGCGGCGATATGGCTTTTGAGCGGTTGCAGGAAAGGGCCTACACCTACGACGGCTAATCGACGCGGTGGCGCAGGTTGCGGCGTTCAGTCGCTCTGCGCGTCGACAAGATCGCGATAAGCACGCATGTGTCGCAATGCGCTGACCTCATCACCCTGCAACTCGCGAATGCGCGCCAGGTTGTAATGTGCATCGGGGATTGACGGCGCCTGCTGATAAAAGTCGGCTGCTTTGCTGGTTTCATCCAGCTCATCAAATACGGTACCGAGATTGTAAAACGCCAGCTGATGGCCGGGGCGTGCTGTTAAAGCCAGTTCGTAGTGACGCTTGGCATGTTTAAGGTCCCCACGAAGTTGATACAACCGGCCTAAATTAACGTGCGCATCAGCATTTTTAGGGTCGAGACGAATCGACTGCTTATACGCGTCCGGCGCTTTATCCGGGTCAACTTCTTCGAGGTCGAGCCCCAGGTTGTACCACTCGTCTGTATCCAGATCCTCTGCGGCTATCGCTGCCTGCACGTGTTGCTCTGCAATGTCTGCAACGGTGCCTGCTATTTCGCCGCGGCTGAAATCAAGATTGATCTGGCCGGTTTCAACTTCCCAGACATGCTGATCATCCCGCGCCATAACGGTGGTGCCATCCGCATAAATACGCACGGCACTGAGAGATTTTTTCTGCTCCATTTCCTTTTTCAGTTTAACCAGCGCGCGATAAGCTTTGCGCGTCGTCACTGAGGCGCTCATCAAACCTTTGGCGGTTCGCATCAGCACCACATCCTGAAAAGAAAATCGATATTCGCCACGCTGACCGCGGGCGGGTTGCACCAGGGAGCGGCGCACATAGTGACGCACCTGATCCGTATTCAGACCTATGAGTTCAGCAACTTCTCTGGTTCTGTAGCCACTCATCAGACCGAAATTTCCCCTGTGCAAAACGTGACGCAGATTTTGCCTGTGTTGCGCTCACCTTGCCACTGGCAAAGTACTTTGATTCAAAATAAAAGTCTTTGATTGAAAATAAAAGTACTTTGATTTGCAAAATTTACGCAATAAAAAAGTCGACAACGTTTTCTATCAACGCCGCCCCGATCCAGGTGAGCGGCACAATCACCAGATACAGGCTGAATCTAGCCAGCACGCTGATATCCAGTGGCCATTCAGCTACCGAGGCCACTTCACGACGAAAGGTCAGCAAGGTCGCCAATTCAGACATATCCCGCACTGGCGCAGACGATATCTGATTGATCTGTTGCTGAACCACAGCGAGCTGTGCCTGCTTCGCATGCTTCAAACGCTTGTGCAGAGGCCATACCGGCGCAACAAACAAGTAAACCAACGCAGCGGTGGTGGGCACTAATCCCGGAATGGTGGTCCAGACGCTGGTGTCCCCTCCCAACCACATGATCGAAAAAAACGACTGTGCGCCGATGACCAGTAGTGTTGAGCTTACCGCCATACGCCCAAACGGGATAAGCGAAGAGATATTCAGAATATCGACATCTACCTTTCGCGCCAGTTGCCTGAACATACGCGCGTTATCGACCAACGCGTGTACCGTACAGGTTACCGTGATCCACACGAGCCAGGGACCCGCGGTCGCGACAAAACCCGGGTAATGGCGGAAGAGACTGTTCACCATAATGACCAGCTCACCGGTCAGTAACCAACTTTGAGAAAACCACAGGGCTGTGGATACAGCGAGGTTTACAGCAACCCAGCGCCAGGAGCGGTGGCTGACACGAAACCCCAACCTCTCTTCCTCTTCCGCTGATATCAAACCGTTCTGCCGCAACTCCTTGAGTGCCGCCTGACTACGCTCGGAGACAAAGTGAAAAACCGGGATGATATAAGCCACAATGCAGACAAAAAACAGGGCAATCGGCCAACTCATATACGGATAATTGCCAGACAAAATGCCTGCCGATTCCATAAAAACCGTCATCAGAAGCAACAGCCCGATAAACGAAAACCAGCGGCCAAATCTGACATCAGGCACCAGACGCAAGATCCACAGACGACTCAAACCCTTTTCCTCATTCATCAGTCAAACGCTGTAAAACGCGAAGGGTCTGCGCGGAAGGCATACGCTGCTTCTATATCCGCTGCAATCACCCGCCCTGTGGATAACTCCGGCAGTTGCCGAGGATCAAAATAGTCAGCGCCAAGACACTCGTAACCTGCCTGGGGCAAAGTATCGTCAATCTGCTCACAGAGGAAAAAGAATTTGTAGAAATCGCGCACATCCGGCCTGTAAGCATGCTTGGCTTTGTGTTTTACGGCGTAAAGGGCGCGCGCTTTCACGGTAAGGTTTGCTTCTTCAGCAATTTCTTTTTCAATGTTCTGAGCAGCAGATAGCCCTACATCTGCGTATCCGCCGGGTAAAGTCCAGCGCTGGTCGGTTTTTTCCTGCACCAGGAGAATCTCGTCGCCGCGGAAAACTGCACCGCGCACATCAATCAAAGGCGTTGCGTAACTCTGAGCCAAGTCAGCGTGCAGATGCAGGATCTGCTGCAATGGCACCTGACCCAGAGCTGCCAGCATATTCTGAGCAATCTCAGCCACTTCACGATAGCGCTCGTTGTCGTGCTCAGATACATCGAAGTGCAAGCCGGTTGACGCCAGTGCCTGCAATCGTTTGGCCCACGCTAACCATTGATCTTCCATTGTGCTTCGGCTTCAAATGTGAAGATCGCATGGTACATCATCAATACCTGCTTGCCGCGACTTGTCGAAAGGTCATACCCTAGAACTTAACAACACACTGACACTTTTCGGGGGAATCACATGCCGGATATGAAACTGGGTTTAGCGCTTGGATACTGGGGCTCACACCCGCCCACCAACCACATCCAGCTGGCGCAGGAAGCTGAACGCCTGGGGTACGATTCGGTATGGACTGCAGAGGCTTATGGTTCTGATGCTTTAAGCCCGCTGGCCTGGATTGGCGCTAATACCAGCACTATTCGCCTGGGCACCGGGGTGATACAGCTATCGGCGCGCACCCCAACAGCAACCGCGATGGCTGCCATGACCATGGACCATCTCTCCAACGGCCGCATGATTATTGGTCTGGGGGTATCCGGACCACAGGTTGTCGAAGGCTGGTACGGTGGTCCGTTTGCCAAGCCCCTGGCGCGAACCAGGGAATACATCGACATCATGCGTAAGGTCATTGCGCGCGAGGAACCTGTCGCCAATCATGGCGAACATTATCCTCTGCCTTACGAAGGTGAAGGGTCCTGGGGGTTAGGCAAACCTTTGAAATCGATCCTGCATCCTCTGCGTAAGGAAATTCCTATTTTCATGGGTGCGGAAGGCCCAAAAAATGTGGCGTTGGCCGCAGAGATTGCAGATGGCTGGCTGCCCCTTTACTACTCTCCGTTCCGCCAGGAGGTCTATGCACCTTCGCTGTCGAATGCCAAAGCAGACTTCGAGATCACCCAGGGTGTAGTGGTCAACATTACTGATGATGTTGAAGCCGGTCTGCAGCCGGTGAAACACATGCTGGCACTTTATGTCGGCGGCATGGGTGCCAAAGACCGTAACTTCCACAAAGAACTCGTCAGCCGCATGGGTTTTGAAGCCGAAGCACAGAAAGTTCAGGATCTGTTTATGGCAGGTAAAAAGGACGAGGCCGCACAAGCTATTCCTGACGCCCTGGCAGACGAGATTTCTCTGGTGGGACCCATCGATAAGATCAAAGATCGCCTGCAGGCATGGGACGAGACGCCAGTAACCTCGCTGACCGTGTCCGCGCGCAGTTCAGCTCAACTGCAGACCCTCGCAGACCTGGTACTCGATCGCTAAGTCTCTTCGTCAGACCCGGCACCGGCAGATGATTCATCGTCAGCTTCCGGTGCAGGTGCGGTTGTCTTGGACGTTCGGCGATTGACCTGAAGCGTGTCTTTGAGCAGCGAGACCTGCTCTTTAGTCACGCTTGCAAAACTCGGAATGCTGCAGCGCATGCCTGGGGAGATGCCGCCTATACCAGTATCGTAGGTAGCGCGAATACCATCCAGAACACACAGCTGGCTGCCACTACCTGGTTCGTAAATCACCGGCCGGCCTCGACGCAAGCCCGGGCAGCGACGATCAAAACGGATAAGATAATATTCAGCACGCGCGACACGTAACACGATGTGTTGCTCGTCGATCACTTCCATATCCCGGATGCGAGTGGTGTTAATACAACGCGGCGACTTTACATAATCACTCTGGGTTGGATCACGGTTAAGAATTTCTTCCACCGACAGCGCTTTTTCTGCTGCGGCTCGCTGCTGCTCCTCAACCCCGGCGCTACTGCATCCGGACAATATGACAAAGATAAAAAGATAACGATATACGCGCTTCATGACTGATCAGCCTCCGCCAGAGATTGTCGCAGCATGGCCACCTGCTCAGGAGTGACCGGTTCAAATTTACCCAGCAGACAGTTCGCCACCGGCCCTTCGCCGCGAACGGCACCTCGACTCGTCGCCGTAATTCTGTCGTTGGCGCAGATCTGACTGCCGAACCGGGATACGTTGAGCACCATATTTTTTCGTAATCCCGCACATCGTGTATTGAGCCGGTTTACCCATCGACGATCGAGCCGACCGATGAGCAGCAGTGTGCTGTCGTTGAGGATCTCAAACTGCTTCACGTCACGGGCATAAACACAGTCTGTGGTCTCGGCATCTGCCCAGACAAAAGCCGGAGAGAGGAGTAAAACAAGAACCCCCAGTATACGCTTCATGATATTTTCCTTTTCACATCAATGACCCCTGCTTTGATTGTACAGGTTAAAGATCGGACAATGCTCGCAGCGTCTCGCCACAGTCGGCGTCTATCTTCAGTGTCAGCAGCTCATCTGCGCGTGTCTTACCTCGATTCAACGCCGCGATGGGTAGACCCAACTCCGCAGCCCGGCGTACAAATCGAAAGCTTGAGTACACCATCAGCGAACTGCCAACTACCAGCACGCTATCCGCCTGCTCAAGCTGAGCAAACGCATCTGCAACTCTGGCCTTAGGTACTGAGTCACCGAAAAACACAACATCAGGCTTCAAAATACCACCACACTGCAGACACTCGGGTACTTTTATCGCAGAAAAATCGGTTCGCGCGAGGTCCGCATCTCCATCAGGCGCCATGCCCACAGTGTCTTCCAGCGCAGGCGTATTATGCTTATCCAGCCATTGTTGGACATCATCGCGTGCAACCGTATCCCCACAGTCCATACACACCACCTGATCCAGGCGCCCGTGCAGATCGATCACCTGCTGGTGGCCTGCGCGCTGATGCAGGCCATCCACATTCTGCGTGATTAATCCACACAGACGACCCTGCGCTTCCCAATGCGCTAACACCTGATGGGTGACGTTAGGCCTGGCGCGCTTGAACTCCGGATAGCCAACCTGGCTGCGGGCCCAATAGCGCTGCCGCCATGCCAGCGTCTGCATAAACGCCTGGTGCTGCACCGGCTGCGCCCGCTTCCACTCACCCTGTTCATCCCGATAATCGCCAATACCCGACGCGGTGCTGCAACCGGCACCCGTGATAACAAGGAGACGGTCACTGTCTTGCATGAACTTTTCAATACTCATGGGCTTATTTTGCCTGACCGTGGGTTCACCAGCATGTGAAAAGGATCAAAAAATAATTTGGATGTGTACAATGTGACAATGGCAATCAACTGGCAAACTTACCAGGCAGACAATGTCTGGGACGAACTCATTGCACCCGACGGGCGCGCCCGCAAAGGTGGTGCAGCCCTGAAAAGCGCGCTGGGCAAACTCGACGACAGCGAATTGTTGGAACGCCGCCACGCGGCAGAGCTGGCAATACGTTCCATGGGTATCACATTTACCGTGTACTCCGGAGAGGGCAGCGACACCATAGATCGGGAGTGGCCTTTCGACATCATTCCCAGGCTTGTCATGAAGAGCGAGTGGGATGAAATAACAAAAGGCCTTATACAACGTGTAAAAGCCCTTAACCTGTTCATCGATGATATCTACCACAAGCAGCAAATTCTGAAAGACGGCGTGTTGCCAAGGCAATACATTGATAAATCCAAAGATTTCCGCCCGGAGTGTATGGGTGTATCCCCGCCACAGGGTATGTGGGCGCATATTTGTGGCAGCGACCTGGTGCGCGGCGGCGATGGCACTATGTACGTTCTGGAAGACAACTTGCGCGTGCCTTCCGGCGTCTCTTATATGCTGGAAAACCGGGAAGTCATGAAGCGGGTGTTCCCGGAGCTGTTTTCCGACTATCTCATTCATCCGGTAGACGATTACCCTACAGAACTGGCCAAGTGCCTGCGTTCACTCAACCCTAACAGCACCCGTTCACCGCAGTTGGCTGTACTGACACCCGGCATCTATAACTCGGCCTATTTTGAACATGCTTATCTCGCTAACGCGATGGCCGCTGAACTGGTTGAAGGTCGCGACCTGGAAGTGGGTAAAGACGACTACCTGTACATGCGCACGATCCAGGGCCTGGTGCGTGTGGATGTACTGTATCGACGCATCGATGATTCTTTCCTCGACCCGGAAGTGTTCAACCCCGAATCTGCCCTTGGTGTACCGGGTATCATGCGCGCCTGGCGCGCTGGCAAAGTAGCTCTCGCCAATGCACCCGGTTGCGGCGTCGCGGATGACAAAGTCATCTACACCTACGTGCCCGACATGATCAAATATTATCTGGGCGAAAAAGCACTGATTCCGAACGTGCCCTCATATCGTTGTGTTGAAAAGGAACACCGCGACTATGTACTGGACAATCTCGACAAACTTGTCGTCAAACCCGCCAACGAATCAGGCGGCTACGGCATGCTGATTGGGCCTAAAGCCAGCAAGAAAGAGCGCGATCAGTTCGCTCGACAGATTCGCGCGAATCCGCGTAATTACATGGCGCAGCCGATGTTGAACCTATCGACATCACCCACCTTAATTGATGCCAACGCGGAACCTCGGCACCTTGACCTGCGGCCTTTTATCCTCAGCGGTGCAAATCACTATGTCACCACGGGCGGGTTAACACGCGTGGCCATGCGCAAAGGCTCTATCGTAGTGAACTCTTCCCAAGGTGGAG
>CBDUMB010000087.1:0-9372 GCA_965368205.1 uncultured Pseudomonadaceae bacterium
GACTACAATCGTACAGATCGCTTCCAGCAGCTTTTGCATGACCCATTGTGGCACTTGGAGATCATGCAGGCAGCACCACCCCAACGTATTGCACAAGCGGTTTTCTATATCGCCGCGCAGGCCTCTGATCAGACGTTAATCACCGAAGCCATCTCCCAGGGGGCAGACATCAATCAACCCATGACACCAGACGGCCGGGTTGTGCTACATGACCTTACCTCCTGGGCGCTTGCCAAACAGCTCATCGATCTTGGCGCCGACACAGAGGTTCAGGATAACAACGGTGATACTCCGCTCATAAGCGCAGCTAAAGCCGGCAAATCTCGCATCGCCACCACTCTATTGAACGCAGGCGCCAGTGTTGACAGTAAAAACCATCGTTCGAAATCTGCTCTGGCAATGGCCATTGAGACCGGTAGAGATGGCTACCCGAATATCGTCAGCGAATTGTTAGCGCATGGCGCAACGGTTGATCAGAGCCATTGGATCGCAGCAGTGAGTAAACGTAGCGCTAAAGTGTTGCGCGCCATGGTCAACCACGACGTTAACTTCCCGACACTTGCTGACGGTGGCCAGGAGATATTGCAACAAGCACGGGCCCGCGGCGGGCCAACTGTCTTATCTCTATTGCAGACACACCCAACAATTTCAAAGCAGCTGAGCACACTACAAGCCGCGCAGAGACACGAGCGCAAGGAAGGTATTCAACAGCTTGCAGGGGCATTTGCCCCACACCTGCTGATCATCTTCAGTGCTCTAACGATACTACCCGTAATTGTGGCTTTCCTGATGGCAAACCTCATACGCCCTTCATGGCGTCAATGGGTGGCGTCCATGGTCCTCAGCGCGCTGGCTGTGTACCTTCTGCTCTTACCTGCTGAGGTCTATCAAGGTATCACCCGGCTGCAATTCTGGGGGGCGCCCATAGACGGCATCGGCATCATCGTCGCTGGGATAGTGGTACTCATCGCAACCGCGATTGCTGCCACGGCAACACCAGCAATCATGGCCATGCGCAACAAGGGTGAGACCACCGAAGCGCATCAGCAGCTGCCGTATAGATCCGGCGCATCGATTGCACTGGCGGTTCTATTTGCTGTTTTAGGACTGCACCATAGCGAGCAGATTCAAATTCTCGATCGAGCTTATGTCAGTCTGGCAATCCCGCAAGCCGCTGCAGATAAAGATACAACAAAAATACGCACAGCAAACATACCCTCTCAACAGGAGACTCAAACAGACAAAGTGCAGACGTGGTTTGAGAACGTAAGGAAACAACGTGTAGACCAGATTGCCAGCGCATTGGCGAACGGCCAGGATCCTGATGTCAGAGATTCCAGAGGTTATACCGCGCTACACATTACAGTTTCCCAACGACATACCGACGAGATAAGTGCCCTGCTCCTGGACGCCGGTGCAGACGTGAACCTACCCGACCCTACCGGCAAACTGCCTCTGTGCATCGCGTTACGACTCGACCGCCCCGGCCGCGAAACCGCAACTGTTATCTCGGTGATGCAATTACTGGTTAACCACGGCGCCTCAATGCGCCATCCCGACTGCGCCCCCATTCATCTGGCCGACAACCCGGCAACCTTAGAATGGTTATTAACTAATGGTGCCGAGCTGGATGGGACTATGCGGTACGGCACCTCCGGGCGCAGCGACTTTGGGCGTATAAGTGCGCTATGGCATGCCGCCAGCGATAGCAACCTGTCAAAAGCACAAGAACTTCTGAGACTCGGCGCAGACCCTAACACCAGAGATTCGAATAAAGGTGTTTCTGTCTTACAGGCCGCGTTAGCCAATGCACAATACAAACCAGCTACGCCCGAAACAAAGGCCATCATCGACCTGCTGCTGGCCAATGGCGCAGACCCTGAATCGGTAGCTTACGACGGAACAAGCCTGAGTCCTGATTCCATCGCAGGGCTTCAGTAAAACTGGTTCGCACGTATTGCTGAATTCAAACCGCATTGGCTCAGCACCCAAACCCTCTCAAGCGAAATCTTACGCGCACCCAACCTGCAGAGTTCTAGCCGTAGGCCAACAAAAGAACGATCAACAATGCGAAGATGACCACCATGACCGTAGTATCTAACAAATCTAATGTGTGATCTTCTTTCAGCAGTTCTATCAGAACGAATAACATTGGAAACAAAAACAACAGCAACAGAATGTTGGTAAACGAGAACCGTAAAGGTAGTTCCGGGTGGCTTGGGTTTATCCACGCCTGGTAACAACCAATGGCCATCAGCGTGAAGGGCAGCACAAGAAACATTACCTGAGTGATACCGCCAAAACTGTTCGCCAGAGCTATACCGTACTCGCCTTTGCGGTGGGACTGCCACAAAATCACGTACTCACTCATGCCGGCAAAACCAGCAAGAACGAGCGCAGCAATCAGCGGGCTTAACTGCATTTCCTGAATAGCGATATTGGCAAATTGTGCAACTTGTTCGCCGCCCAGGGCTGCACCCACTATGCCGATCAACAGGTAACCGCTTATAAGCAGCCATGAGCTGTCTTGCACATGGGTATAAATCAGAGCACGTCGTTCATCAACCTGGTCTTCGGTAAATGCCAGGACATCGCTAACCTGAACTTCTTCTTTCGAGTAGTCGTGCAGGAGTTTGATGATGTAAACGCCAAAGACCGTGAGCATCAGCACGCCCAACAGAAGCAAATCACCAGGTGCAAAAGATTGTTTCGGATGTGCACTAAAGGACATGAGCATCATGACAAGGCCTAGAATCAGGCCAAATGCCGCCCCGGCAATTAGTATCTGCGTGCCCGCACCAGTGATGGGTCGCGGCATCAGATATTTGCCGTATTGGTCCTTAGGCAAAAAATAGGAATAGATGCTGAACACCAACGAATTGTTGTAGATGGTGATCAGGGCGATCACAAAGGCTGTTAAAGGGCTGACGGAAATGAGAAACCCGATGACTACCAATTCGGGTAGAGTCGAGAGTATCTCAGATGTGGTGCCAGCGATGTAATGGTCCCATTCCAGACGTGCAGCAAGGCGCTCGCTTGCGATAATCAGTGCACTGCAAGCCACCTGAAGAATGATTAATCCAACAATAAGTGCAAGCGACGCCTGCGCCCAATTGGGAATTTCAAAACCAGATAATCTGAGAAGACTGACCAAGCTCCAAAGGATAAACCCGAAGATCAGACGGCCGGTCCATGGTTCAGCCAAAGTGCGCCGCGTCCTGGCTGGCTCGCCCAGGTAAGAAATCGATAATCGATCAGGGTCGATGCCTACATCACGCAGTTTTTCTTCGGTACTCTCGGGCGCGTTGGGTAAACCTACCCCTGCGACACCGGTCGAATCCGCTTGGTCTGGCTCTGGTGTTGTCATCAAGTTCCGCAATGCGCTTTGCCACAACAGACTGTAACTCAAACGGTCTTCGGAAGTTACTTACTGACTCTGCCCGGCAAAAGCCTAAACTCCGGGAGATGCCAGAAGAATATCCAGATCATTCCAAAGAACCTCAAGCACTCGCGGGTGCAGTCAGACTCGCCCGCGTGTTGGGCATCGATATTCGGCTACACATAACGGTAGTGGTGATCTTCGCGTTGATCGTCACCAGCCTGGCTGCGAACATTTTTCCCCAATGGCATCCTGAGTGGAGTAACGCACAAAACTGGACTGCAGGCTTCACCGCAGCAATCTTATTCTTCGTGTCGTTACTCATCCATGAAATGGCCCATTCCGTGGTGGCGCGCCGCTGCGGCATCGAAATCACAGCGATCACGCTGTTTATCTTTGGTGGGGTGGCGGAAATGAAAGGCGAACCCAACTCACCTAAAGACGAATTTTTGATAGCCGGTGCCGGACCACTGGCCAGTTTTTTCCTGGCCTTTGCATTTGGCATCCTCTTCAGTTTATTTGTAGCGGATCCTCAGGCACTGCTTCGTGAAGATGACAGCATGAATTTTGCCAACGTATCTGCTACGGCGACTGTCTTCATGTGGCTGTCCTCTATCAATTTCATGCTGGCAGTGTTCAACCTGCTGCCAGGTTTCCCGATGGATGGCGGCCGCCTGTTTCGCGCCGCGCTCTGGTGGCGTACCGGCGATCTTATGCAGGCCACTCAACTGGCAGCGCGGGTGGGAAGTGGTTTTGGCTGGGTGTTCATAGGTCTGGGTGCCATGCAGGTGTTCAGCGGAAATACCATCAACGGATTCTGGCTGGTACTTATCGGCTGGTTCATTCGCAGATTAGCCCTAGCCAGTGTCGCCAGCCTCATCCTCGACCAGGCCCTGCGCGGCTTTGACGTCCGCGCCATTATGCGTACCCGCTTTGATAAGGTGCCTGCTGACACGCCTGTACGTGGCTTCATCGAGGACTATTTTCTGCGTAGCAATCAGCAAGTGTGGCCGGTTTCCCGAAACGAGGTCGACGAGGGTTACGTGACGGCGCAAAGTTTCAACCTGGAGAATACAGCGTTGGAAGATACCACCGGCACCGTCGATCAACACATGCAGCCGCTTGATCAGGCGCACTCTATCAATCCGGATATCAGCGCCAAAGATGCTTTCGAACGACTCGCCAGGCACCCTTACCCGCTGCCTGTGGTCGAAAACGGACGTATCATAGGTATCATCCACCATGCTGATATATTGCGTTGGTTCTCTTTTCACAAAATCGCGAGCTAACTCCGCAAACCTACTTTTTAGTTTCCAGACAAGACATAAGGTCTTCGTCCAGATCGGTAAAATCAAAATCTCTACGTCCGGTTGAATTCGATACAAGTTTGGTATGCTGCTGCTGTCTCCGTTCTGCAACGCTACAGTGAGAGGATCTTATGCGAACCATCCTGACCGTCTTTATCGCCATGGCCTGCCATCTGGCGTTTGCCGCCAGTGCGCCAGTCCCGACCCAGATTGTCACAACCGACGCTGGTCGCGTACAGGGACTGCTTGATCACGGGGTTTCAGCATTTAAAGGTATTCCGTATGCCAAGCCCCCCATTGGAACGCTGCGCTTCATGGCACCCCAGCCCGTCGAGGCCTGGGATTCAGTTCTGGATGCCACAGATTACGGCGCATCCGCAATGCAGTTGTATGACCGAGGCGGTGACACCGACCTTTCCCGACAGATTGCCACCGTGTTTACAACAGAAAGCGAGAAGAAGTCAGACAATGAAGACAGTCTTTTCCTGAATGTCTGGACGCCGGCGCCGGATGACCGCAAACGACCTGTGATGGTGTGGTTCCATGGTGGTGGCTGGGCTTATGGCTCTGGTTCATGGCCCGTTTATGACGGCACCAATCTTGCGAACAAGGGTGATGTTGTTGTTGTCACCGTGAACCATCGCCTGAATGTCTTCGGTTATCTGAATCTTGCTGATCTTGGCGGCGAGAAGTACCAGCATTCCGGCAATGCAGGCCTGCTCGACATGGTGCTGGCGCTCGAATGGGTACGCAACAATATCAGCGCGTTTGGCGGCGACGCTGACAACGTGACCATCATGGGCGAATCCGGTGGCGGCTCGAAGGTCTCGCACCTGATGGCGACGCCTGCTGCAGACGGCCTGTTTCACAAAGCCATAATCCAGAGTGGCCCAGCGCTGACGGCCATCTCGACCGAAGCTGCAACCGCTAACGCAGAAGCTATTCTTGCGGAGCTGGGTATCCAACGCGACAGCCTTGATCGTCTCCAGTGGATGACTGCGGACAGCATTATGAAAGCAACCGCGGCAGCCGCCGCAAAGAAGAGCGGACGCCTGCGTCTTGCGCCTGTGGTTGACGGCACTGTAATGCCGCGCAATCCCTTCACACCGGATGCACCGGAACAATCACGGGATATCCCGGTGCTGATCGGCTGGAACAAAGATGAAATGACGATCTTCAATGCAGGCGCGCCCTGGTTCGGTCGCATGACGGAAGATCAGATGAAACAGCAGCTTAGTGGTATGTACGGCGAAAGGTCTGCTGACATTGTCGCGGCTTATCAGCAGGCCTATCCGGACTACACGCCCACTTACCTATTCAATATGATCACTGGTGACAGCCGCATGGCGCTCGGCTCGGTGACGCTGGCCGATCGCAAAGCAAAACAGAAGGCGCCGGTGTTTATGTACTACCTTGTCTGGGAAACCCCGGTTGGAGATGGCGTCTTCAAATCGCCGCATACCCTCGATATGCCTTTCATGTTCAATAACGTCGACAAGTCCGTCGCCATCACGGGCGAGAGCACTGAGGCGCGCATACTGGAGAACCAGATGTCGTCAAGTTGGATCGCATTTGCGCGAACAGGAGACCCCTCGAATCCAACGGTTGGCAGCTGGGCACCTTATTCCGCGAAGCAACGCGCAACCATGGTGTTTGATGTTAACCCACGAATCGAGAACGATCCCAAAGGCGAGTTGTTAGAGCTGCTGGTGCAATAGCGCTTCCGCTGACACGAAAGGTCATATGAGAGCGTTATGCTGGTCCTCCAACAGATAATTGAAAATCTTCTGCTCCTGAGCTTTATGGGGATTGTGTTCTTTTTTGTACAAAGGCACCGCAGTTCTCTTGGCGCAGTTAAAACTGATTTACTTCACGGACTCAGTCTTGGGCTGACGGCTGCATTGGTGACCACGGTACCGGTGACACTTGGGGATGGCGCCACGATAGACGCGCGAGCGGGCCCTGTCATTTTAGCCGGGGTGATTGCCGGACCTATCGGGGGACTGTTAGCCGCTTCGATGGGTGGCATGGCACGTGGCCTTGTCGGCGGCAGTTTTGCAGTTTCAGGTATCGCCGTTTACGGAGTCTATGCGCTGATTGGTGTGGCGATCAGGCACTTTCGCATCGTCGACACTAGATCCTTTCTTAAGCCCCGTTCGATCGTCATTGTTGTGCTCGCCTCCGTTGCTGGGGCCAGCGCGATGTTTTTCCTGATCAGCCCGACATCCCGTGCGATTCTATGGTTGCAGAACGATCTGCCGTTGATTCTCCTCGCAAACACACTGTCGGTCACCTACGCGGCAGTCATGCTCGGTTTTGCGACTGTTTTTCTGCAGAAATCTGCCGAAATCATTGAGCTGAATGAGACGCTGAACCTTGCCAAGCGAGCGGGTCGATTTGGCGTTTGGGACTTTGATATTAACTCGGGAAAGTTGATGTGGGACGAGCGCTCTAAGGAGCTTCATGGTGTGACAGACGCTGCCTTCGAAGGCGTTTTCGAAGACTGGTCGCGCAATGTGCACCCGGACGACCTGCCGACGACAGAAGAGGCTTTTGCCCAGGCACTTGAGAATAACAAGATATTCGACGCTGAGTATCGGGTGCTGCTGCCCGACGGAACTCAAAAGTCGATCAAAGGAGACGCCCTGGTTCTGAGGGACAGTGCGGGCAACGCAACCCGTGTTGTCGGTACAAATCTCGACCTTACAGATATTCGCACAGCCGAAGCGAAACTTGCCGAAGCCCGCTCGGTCGCAATTCAGGCGCAGAAATTTGAAACGATCGGCCAGCTCACCGGCGGCGTAGCCCACGACTTCAACAACCTACTTGCCGTGATAATGGGCAATCTGGAGATGTTGAAAAACGAACTCCAGACCGAGGCGTTCGATCGCGAAGAGGCCAACAAGCTGATCGAGGTCAGTATCGACGCGACTGTCAGAGGCGCCGAGTTGACGCAAAACATGTTGGCGTACGCACGCAAGGCACAATTGATGCCCGTCCTCGTCGACCTGAATCAGGCGGTTCGAGAAACGGAAAAATGGGTCAGGCGCACCATCGAAAGAAGAATTGAAATCGAGACCGTTTTGCAGGCAGGTTTGTGGCCGATACTTGCAGACAAAAGTTCCCTGCAGAGTGCCATGGTTAACTTGTTGGTAAACGCTCGTGATGCTTGTGATGGACCAGGTCGAGTGACTGTTGAGACAAGCAACATACGCGTGGACGAGAAACACGTCGACGCAAGCAGTGAAGACATTTTGCCAGGCAGCTACGTTACGCTGGCAGTGACAGATAACGGTATTGGTATGGACCAGGAGACCGTCGACAGAATATTCGATCCTTTTTTCACGACTAAATCCGTCGGTAAGGGAACCGGGCTGGGCTTATCCATGGTGCAGGGATTTGTAAAACAGTCTCAAGGCTCGATCAAGGTTGATTCGCAGCCAGGCGCAGGAACGAGTTTCAAGCTCTATTTCCCAGCGGCTTCGAAAGCGTCTATCGAGGTGCATACTACCAACCCGAATGAGTCCAACGCAGCGAGCAAAGAAAAATCCAGCGGCCGCATTCTTCTGGTTGAGGACGAACAAGACGTCAGGAATGCGCTGCAGAAAATTCTAACGGCCGCAGGCTATGACGTGACAACCGCAGCAAGCGGAGACGAAGCCTTAAGACTGTTCACGCGCGATGATCAATTCGACCTGATCGCCACCGATATCACCATGCCCGGACATCTTCAGGGTCCAACTTTGGCAAGAAAAATCCGCCAAATGCGCCCCGAAAAGCGATTCATATTCCTGTCTGGGTACGCCAGCGAGGCGACCACCCACCGCGATGATCTCACGACCGACGACATTCGACTTATGAAACCAATTTCACAGTCCGAACTGCTGCATGCCATCGCTAAACGTCTGTCGACACAGCCATAAGCCAGCTGTGGCGTATTCAGCTGGGCATTGATTTACTCACCAACTCGCCATCAACATAAACCCACCCAAGCTGCGTGCGGCGGAACCTGCTTCTTTCATGCAGACGATGCCCACGGCCATCAATCTTGAAGCGTGCGACAAACTCAACCAGGCCCTGGTCATCACCCTCGGAACCCGCCTCCACATGACGGATCTTCAAACCCAACCAACGCTGGCGTTCATCAAGATGCAGCTGCGCTGGGCGTGTCGCTGGATCCCACGTTGCTAACAGATATTTATCGTTGCAATTGACATAGGCGCTGTAGCGCGATCGCATAAGGCTTTCCGCGGTAGATGCCTGCTTTTCACCATGCAGCAAAGGCCCGCAGCAGAATTCGGCCAGCTCTCCACTGTCACACCAACATTTTTCCCTGGCTGTTTGCATTGCGACACCATCAAATCTGATTGTATAAAGCTTAACAGGCGCCCGAGGCCGTAACGCGCGTGTTACATTTACGAATGCGGCCGTCAGGGTATACCGATGGGGGACATTGCCGCGATTCAGATTCTCTGATCAGTCTTGCATTACCCTTGCGACCAGACCCCGCAGAGTGTTCAGCGAGAAAGGCTTATACAACAGGTTTTCACTGCTGACGTGTTTGAACTCTGCCTGCCGGGGTGCTTGAACATGACCTGACATGAAAGCGACTTTCAGGTCAGGGTGCTCTGCTCGAGCGTGCGTCACAATATCCGGACCCAACATTCCCCCAGGCAAAACAATGTC
>CBDUMB010000088.1:0-9235 GCA_965368205.1 uncultured Pseudomonadaceae bacterium
AGTGTAAACGCCCCGCCCTGGTCAACCGCCTGGAAAGATAGACGTGGGCCATCCAGGTCAGTTTCGAAAAAAGCTTCATACATGAAGCCAGCCAGAAAATTTCCTAATGCGTAGCCGACCAATACATCTGCCAGATGATGTTTGCGAGCCTCAACCCGTGCTAGTCCCGTCCCTATTGCAACCGCATGCAGGGACACGTTCAACGACTGACGGCTCCAGTTGGGCATATCAATGTAGGCAAGGTTACGACGCGCCATATTTGTACGGGAGGCCGCCTTGGAAGCATGTCCTGAAGGCATAGAACGATCGTTGGATCCATCCGGCCGCTCGCGCCCGACAACTTCTTTCAGACCATATGAAACAACGCCATCGAGCGCCGCTGTCGCAAGACCAACACTGACGCCGTTAAACTTATCCTGCAGCGTAGGACTGGGTGCAATCAATGCGGTGAGCACGTAGGCACCACTGGCTACATCACGCAGCGTGCTGCTGATTTTCTCCGCATCGTCGCCAAACAGCGGCTGATCTTCAGCAAGATCTTCTGACCATTTATCATCCACATCCGCAGCAAGCATGACACCTGCGGTAAGCACCGGCACCCAAACCGTGGGGTCCGTTGCCGCGGTTCGAGCCGCTGCGGAAAACTGACTGCCCGTTGGCCAGTGAACTGAACTTCCCCATTCTCCCTGACCGACACAGCCACCCAGACTTAACAGACACATCCACGTTAACAGTAATCTCAACCTTCCCCCTGCAGACTTTCAGCCTCTTCGTTAATATCAGCGGCAGAAAAATCTACATCAGCCATCAACAGCTGTTCGGCAATATAAGTCGCCAGACTGAAATAAGCTGGCTCACCCTGCACTGCAATATAGTAGTCATCACTCTCGCCCACGCGTGAGATTGTAACCTGCTTTTGTTCCATATCATTCCGCAAATCAATGCTTGCCTGCTCCACCAGGCCTTCCGGAGCCTCTTCTACAACACCCACAATTTGCAGCGTAGTAAATCGATTTGCGTAGGTTATTGCTGTGTTCTGATCCGCGGCGACGCCGTTGTAGAGCCACCCCTCCTCACCGTACAACAGACTTTGTGGCGGTTGGCTAGGATCAGCAGGGTTCAATGTAATCGACGTTGGAGCCGCCGCCAGGGCAAACATTTTTTTATCCAACCAGCCGTCAACGTTGACCGGCAATTCAAAATTCGATAACCCGATGCTGTAAATCGCATCGCTGTCTGCCCGTCGCCCATGCACCTTCTGAAACCCTGGCGAGGTGCCAAGCAACAATGCTGGCACATTGTCTACGCCTTCTAACACCACGCGGCGCTGAAAATTATCCTGCGCTACTTCGAAGCGAACCGCGCTGGCGGGTGTAGTTGCCACAGGCCATTGCCCTTCAAGCCCGGCGAGTTTTTCCAGCATGGCAGCCACCTTGGCCGCATCCGCCGGATAACCCCCCACCTGCCAACCATCGTCAACACGCGTCAGGGACACCTCTGTATCGCCATCACTGAGGTTGATGCCCGTAACCTGGTTAACGGCAAAGGACAGCAACGCATCCTGATTGTCCGTCGCAGGCTGGTTCTGCATGGCAAACACCAGCACCAGAACCAGCTGAAGCACCAGCACGGCTGTCAGGAGACTCAATTTTCTACTCACAACTGCCCTCCCGCTGGATTAGACATCCAAATCATATGTTGACGTCGACGCGCCTGAGAACGAAGGCGGAATGCAAACCAGACAAACAGAACCCCAACCATGGCCATCACATAGTTTGCGATCTCAACCAGACTTTGCGTCGCCACATCCATACCCGGCAGTGTGCGGTTGAAGTTTCCTCTGGCACGAATACCTATGAGGTTCTGATCTTCGAGGGACCAATCCACTGCGTTCGCAACCATTTGTATTGAGTTGCCGTAGATCGTGCCATCAGCAGCCCCGACCATACGCAGGGTCTGATCGGCAAGAAAATCGTTTGAAGCGAACACCAGCAGTCGCGCTGACTCAGGCGAACGCTCTATGACACTGCTGACGATGCCCAGATTGCTTTCGTCTTCTGCACCGTCAGAAGCGCCATCAGCAGACGTTTCCACATCGCTATCCTGATCTTCCGCAGCTGATACAAGTAGCGGTGAAGTCTGCCCTGTATAAAAACTTTCAAAGCGCCCCTGTAGAGCTGCTGCAAGGGTATAAGCCGTCTGCTCCGCAGCCGGTGTGAATGTGGAATTACCCTGCTCATCGATCTGCGGCATGACGTTTGTGTCATTTGACAACCAGCTGGCACTGCTGGAGCTTAACAAGGTAGTCGCCACAATATTTTCTGCCGGATTAAGGCTCAGAGGTGATGCCCATGAGAGCGTGACTTGAGGCAGACCCGCATTAATCGGCACAGTGTCATCCAGACCCTCGCCTCGCACGTCAATAAAATAGGGATAGTCGAGCATCACCAGATCCTGGAAGCTGAAGCCGCCCGCCTGCCTGGTAACCGGCACCGGAAATGCGGAATTCTGCGTATCCATGACGAGATTCTGACCCACGGTAACGCCATGGTGTGCCAACCAGTTCTGCAGTCCACTATCACGCTCGGATGCAAACAGACCACTCTGACTGGGTTGCGCGGCATAGGCGGCTGTTGCGACCAATACCGTACCGCCTTTCATCAGAAACTGATCCAGTGCAAATACCTGCTTGTCGGTAAAGCTGCTCGGGTCCACGACAATGACCATATCTGCCTGTGCAGGTACCAACCCATCACTCAGGTCGTTTGTCAGCACGTTGAAATCTGCAGAGAGAAAATCCCGCAGGGAATTGAACTCGTTGCCCGGCGGCATGCCCTGCTGCTGCATGTAAGGCGGCACAGGTTCCGGCGCAACCAGCACCACAGTCTTCAACAGCCCTGTTGCAAAGCGCTTAAGTCCTTCCTGCAGACTGCGTCGTATGGCTTCGTCGCTGTCGCCATCGGGTATAGGCATCTGCACTACAGTGTCACCGTCGTTCAGCGTCAGATAGAAGTAGAATCTGCCTTCGTCAAACAAGCTCGCTGCCATAGGCGAAAAGCCATATTGCTCTGCAATCTGTTGAGCCACTTCGCCGCCATTGGCCTGAGGGTCAATCACTTCAACATTCAGTTTGCCCTGGGCTTCCGCGGCTAAAATCTCCAGCACATTTTCCAGGCTGCTCTTGAGGCTCCGCAATTCAGGCGGTAACTGGCTCTCTGCCGATATGTAGCCGACAAAGTTAACCGGCGCGGCCATGTTGTCAAACACACTGGCGCCACCCTGAAAACCGTACAACACTTTCTTGATGCCGCGCGTCACATCAAACTCAGGGTTGGTCAGCTGCACCTCAAAATCGCCTTCGCCGGCCACTTTCACTTCAATCAGATCCTGAAAATTGAGGACCTCAAATTCATCTCCATAGGCAATCAGTACATCAAAATAGGAATTGACCAGGCTCGCCTGATAGCGATCCGCAACCTGAAACGGGACCGCACGAATGCCGTATTTACTGTTGGCTTCGTTTTCCATTTCCGGATCCATCGCGGGGTCAACAAACTCAACCCGCACCCGGTTATCGCCAGCAACAGCATACTCACGTAACAGGTCTTTCAGCCGCGGCACCAGAGGCGCAAGGTCCGGATGTGTTTTCGCACTGAAATATCCTCGGATCAGCAACGGCTCCTGCAACTGCGCAAGATAACTTCTGGTTGCATCCGAGATAGAGTAGATTTTGCCCTCGGTCACATCTACACGCAGTGCCGACACGTTCTGCAGCCACAGGTTTGCAAGCAGAAGATTTGCAACCACCAGTGCCGTGCCGATACGCCAGCCGCGATGCCGAGTGAGATCACCCTGAGCGGACCACCGCTCTCGCTCGAGTGCAAATACATTGAGGCTCAGGAAAACCAGCGCGATACACGCGTAGTAATACAGGTCGCGAATATCAAGCACACCACGTGTGATCGATTCAAAACGGGCACCACTACCGATGGCGGCGAGCCAGGACTGGACACCGCTGCCAAACAGTTCGGTGATAACCGGGCTGCCTACCAGATAGAACAGACCACTGACTAAGCTCGCGAGCATCAAAGCAACAATCTGGCTGTCAGTACGCGAACTGATATACAAGCCAATCGCGATGTAGGCGCCGCCTAACAACATAGCAGCCAGATATCCCGCAAACACCGGCCCCCAATCCAGGTCGCCTATCACGCTGACGGTTAACGGCAGCGGCAGGGTCAACAACAGAGCAATCGCCAGCAGGCTCCAGCAGGCGAGAAACTTGCCCAGCACAAATGACCAGGTAGACGCGGGCATAGTGGCGACAAATTCCAGCGTGCCGGACCGACGCTCTTCGCTCCACATACGCATCGTCAGTGCAGCACTTAGAAATATCAGCAGGATCGGCATCCATTCAAACATCGGCCGAACGTCGGCAATGTTGCGCGCAAAAAAGGATTCCCCCCAGAACACCACAAACAAGGTAACCGCCAGGAAGGCAGCCAGGAACAGGTAGCCGATAGGTGAGACGAAAAACAGTATCAGCTCTTTGCGCTGAATCTGAGAAATGGTTTTAAGCGGCATCAGAGACCTCATCCAGCGTAGCTTCGTTGACCTGCTTGAAAATACTCTCCAGATCCTGGGCTGCGGGTATCAGGCTGTAGACAGGCACACCGGCCTGCACCAGGGTACTGGCAAGGGCACCGATACCCGCATCAAGATCACCTTTCAGCTCAATCCGCCAGTGGCCAGCAGCTTCCGGCAATATCTCGGCCGCCATAGCCATACCACCCAAAGCGGTCTTTATATCGGCCTGAACATCGGTTTTCAGATGCACTGCTGATGCCTGCTGCAGGTCATCCAGCCGTTCATCCAAGGCAAGCTGTCCGGCGCGCAGAATCAGCACCCGATCACACACCGCTTTCACCTCCTGCATGATGTGGGTGGACAGAATGACGGTAGCGTTCTCGGCCAAGCGACGGATGAGTTCACGCATATGTTGTGTCTGCGTTGGATCCAGGCCATTGGAGGGCTCGTCAAGAATGACAAATTTAGGTGAATGCAGAATGGCCTGCGCAACGCCCACACGCTGCTTATACCCGCGGCTGAGTGTGTCAATGCGATCCATTGCCCGACTTTCGAGCTGAGTGGCCTCAACGGCCCGCGGCACACAGTGTGCAGGCTGCAAGCCACGCAATTCTGCAGCGTAAGAGAGGTACTCAAGCACTGTGAGCTCTGGATAAAGAGGCGAACTTTCAGGGAGGTAACCCATCTTTGCCTGCACCAGATCAGGTGCTGCAAAGACATCAACGCCATCCACCAGAGTCTGTCCTGCTGAAGGTTCAAGAAACCCGGTCAGCATTTTCATAATGGTGGTTTTACCCGCCCCGTTATGACCCAGCAGACCGACTACCTCACCAGGTTCTATGCGGAACGATACATCGTCGACCGCTTTGAACTCTCCATAGCGGCGCACCAGGTTTTTCGCTTCGATCATAAAGACTCCTAAACGGTTGGCAGACAATAGATCTCGGTGGGCAAAAATATTGATTTGGAGGAAAATTTCAAGAGCAGATGAGCGCAAATTTGTTGCAAATTGCTACCAGAAGCTCAACCTTTAGCGAGGTAAAAGTTCGGCGCAATCTAACATGAATTTATCCGGCCCAGCAGGTCACCTTGAACATCGTCTGGACCAGGCGAGTAACCCACTCAGCATTGTCGCGATTCTGAGTCATCCCCACCCGCAATATGGTGGCAATCTCAATGATGCGGTTCTGGCAACCGCCGTACAGGTTCTGCAGGAACACCACATCTCCACCCTGCGATTTAATTTTCGCGGTGTGGGTGCCAGCGCGGGTAGTTTTGATGGCAGCGCAGAAGCAGAAGACCTGCTGGCAGTCTCTGCAGGTTGCAGTGACGCTTATCCCGACCACGACATCTGGTGGGTCGGCTATTCATTTGGTGCAGCAATGACCTTACGTGCACTGGCCAGTCAGCAGCCTCAACGTAGCCTGTTGATTGCACCCCCTAACAAAGTTATGCAGATACCTGCAGCGGCAAAACAATTTGGCAACGTCAGCGCAATCGCCGGCGAGGCGGACGACTATGTAGACGCCGATGGGCTGCAACAGGCGTTTGGCATTCAAACTAACCGGATTGCCGGCGCAGATCATTTTTTCTCCGGCCAGCATCACCTGCTGGCCCAGGCCATCAGCCAATGGGTCGAAAGCCCCGCGGCGCTTTGATTAATCCCAGAGGCCGGCTAAACAACCACCGCACCGGTATAAAATTCATGGAAGTAGTAGGCGAGCGCATAAATCACAGAGCCAACCACAACAGGCAACAGCCACTCCCGGATCGCCCAGCGGTTGCGACCGGTTAACAGGGCAGCAAACGGAATATTCGACGACACCCGAGCCAGTTGCTGCCACTTGTCCGGATCCGCCTGAGCCTGTTTACGATCCATCAGCAAAGTGCCAAAGAAACTCAGCGCCAGGAAAGCACTGAAAAAAAGCAGAGAGACGGTATCCCCATTGGCAATAATATGGCCCACCGCCCAGATGATGATGGCCCACTGCATGGGATGGCGGGTAATTCTGAAGACGCCGCGGACGAGTTCAACCTCAGTCTGTTGGGGATCAGCGCCCTTTGGCGCCATGAAACCACCAACCAACAACATCATCGCCAGCGGCATGCTCAATTTTGCATACCAGTACAAGTCAGGGTCAGGCATCCAGAGGTAGTCAAACCTGGGCGCCTGCACGTAAACCCAGATGAAATAGACCAACGCCGCCGCTGCCACCAGCGAATAAAACAGCATATACATACCCTGCCCCATCAACCGCACCAGCAAACCTCGCACCGGTGAACTCGAAATACCCAGATGGGTGCCTACCCACAGTCCTGCCGCCAGCCATAACTCTGCCATCATTTACCCCAGAACAAATTCAGACACTGCATCTAACACCGCATTCGGTTGCTCGGTCAGCATCGCGTGTCCACACCCCTGCAGAGAGTGCACACGCGCATTTGATAACTGCTTTGCCACCGCAAGACCTGCTTTTGCCGGCGTCATCTTATCTGCCTCACCAACCACAACCAGCGTCGGGATTGCGCAGTTTTCAATTTTAAACTTGAAATCGTTACAGGCAGCCAGATCCGCATGAAAAACTCCCGCAGACAGATGTTCCATCCAGCGCTCGGCCGCATTAAAACTATGCAACCCAGGATTGGCTGAAGCCCCCAACATGCCCTGACGACTGTGGCTGAACGCGTTGGCCATATCGATTGCGGCATGGTGCCCATCAGCCGCTGCAGCCAGCAACGGTGGACCGACGGGCATCGGGTTTGAGGTACCCAGCAGCACCATCTGGCGCACCTGCTGCGGATAACGCTGGACCATCGCGAGCGCCACGAGGGTGCCCATACTGTGACCAGCAATAGTGGTCTGAGTGACGTTCAAGTGATCAAGCAACGCGCTGAGCACGTCAGACATCGCTTCAATAGTTGTACAGGCGGGACCATCACTGCCGCCGTGCCCGGGCAGATCAAGTGCAACGACATTTAAACCATGACGTGCAAAGTAACGCGCCATAGGCGTCCAGACCGCGTGATCAAAACCCGCACCATGCACAAATACGATAGTTTCACGTTGAGCCTGCAGCATGCTGCCGCCGGTGCCATAGGCAACGGTGTGGCCATTCAGTACTGTCTTCATAAACGCTTCTCCACCGTGCGCAGCGCCTTGCCCAGATCATTGATCAGATCGACCGGGTCTTCCAGCCCGACACTGATACGCACCAGACCTTCGCCAATACCTGCTGCCGTCAGCGCCTGCGCGTCCATACGGTGATGCGTGGTGCTGGCCGGATGGATAACAAGAGATTTTGCATCTCCGACATTGGCAAGATGGGAGAATAACTCCAGCGATTCAATGAACAGCTGCCCCGCTCGCCGCCCACCCTGCAGGGTAAGCGTGAACACCGCGCCGGTACCCCGAGGCATCAGCTGCTGGCCCAGGGTATAGTCAGGATGCTGTTCAAGACCTGGATAATTGACATTTTGCACCTGCGGATGTGAGACAAGAAACTCAACCAGCTGCGCGGTATTGCTGACATGTTTGTCCATGCGCAGGGACAGGGTTTCGAGCCCCTGCAGTATCTGAAAAGCACTCATCGGACTCATACAGGCACCAAAGTCACGTATGCCTTCTTTACGCGCGCGGGTAATAAACGCCTGGGGACCAAATTCTTCAGTGAAAACAAGATTGTGGAAACCGGCGTAAGGCTCGGTCAAGGTGGGAAACTTATCTGAACCTGCCCAGTTGAAGGTGCCGCCGTCTACCAGCACGCCGCCAATAACCACACCATGGCCACTGAGAAACTTGGTCGCCGAATGCACGACAAGGTCTGCCCCCAGAGCTATAGGTTGGCATAAATACGGTGTTGTCAGCGTCGCATCGACCATTAACGGTAAACCGTGATCGTGGCTGAGCTGCGCCAGGGCTGGAATATTCAACACTTCAAGGCCCGGATTACCCAGGACTTCTGCAAACACCAGTTTTGTATTCGGCTTTATCGCCGCTGCAAAAGCATCCAGATCGCGAGGATCTACGAAGGTGGTCTCAATCCCAAAGCGCTTTAAGGTGTAGCTGAATAGATTATGCGTGCCACCATAAAGCGAGCGGGACGCTACGATATGATCGCCCGCGCTGACAATTGTGCACACACCGAGATGCGTAGCTGCCTGACCACTGGCCGTCACAATGGCGCCCACGCCCTGATCCAGTGCTGCCATACGTTCTTCAAGTACCGCATTGGTAGGATTAGACAGCCTCGAGTAGACGTGGCCCGCTCGTTCCATATTGAATAGCCCGGCGGCGAAGTCAGTATCCGGGAGAACAAACGATGCGGTCTGATAGATGGGTGTTGCCCGCGCGCCGGTCTCGTCCGGTGTTTGCCCCGCGTGCAGACTCAGCGTATCGAAGCCGATAGGGGCGGGA
Source organism: uncultured Pseudomonadaceae bacterium (assembly GCA_965368205.1). Taxonomy (GTDB): domain Bacteria; phylum Pseudomonadota; class Gammaproteobacteria; order Pseudomonadales; family Azotimanducaceae; genus UBA4421. The sequence goes on from CBDUMB010000088.1 coordinate 9,002, forward strand.
CCCCGATGTTCTTTCTTATCCATGACCACTCCTGCTGACAATCTGCAGGGTGGCGGGTTTGGCAGCGCGAATCAAGCGCTGGCCGATGGCAGCATCACTAGCGTGTTCTTGGAGATGTTTGGCCGTCCACCGCGCGACACGGGTATGGAGTTGGAACGCAATAACAAGCCCTCCGCGGCGCAGCGATTGCATATGCTCAATTCGACCCATATTCAACGCAAGATTCAGCAGAGT
>CBDUMB010000089.1:0-9207 GCA_965368205.1 uncultured Pseudomonadaceae bacterium
ATATCGTTATTACTGTTGCGCAAGTTATTGGTGGATTACTTTCTGGAAGTTTGTGGCGTAGTTGATGCCGACTCGCACGTCGTTGTTGTTTAACAGCGGACGACCACTGTTGATCCATAAACCGTAAGTGGGTCGAGGGGCATCATTGTAAAAAACCGCTCGATGTACCTGACCGCTGGTGACCAGTTCGTCTGTGGCAGGTAGTTTTTCGTAAAAATATTCCGGCAAAGAGACTGAAGCGAAGCTGATTTCGCCTTTCTTGAACGCCTCAAAGGTTTTGGCCTGGTCTCGAATAACGGTCAGGTTGACGCGATCCATATTGAAGCGATTGCGCCAGAATTTCAGATCTTTGGCCCACCAGTCTTTGTCGCGGGTGAGGGTGACGGACCGACCTTTTTTCAGATTGTCCGGGGTGAGTACATAGGGGCCACTGGTGGGGACAAACTCCCATTGGTAACGTTCAACATAGTCCTCACCAAACTCGTAGAAAAAGTGCAAAGGCATCGGTTCGAGTTCGAGTGCTCGTCCAATCACGTTGGGTTTTGCTTCCGGCAGCGAGAGGCTGAACGTATGTGTGTCGTATTTTGTTATGGCAGTGTAGTTACGCCTGAAATTGTTGTTATACCAGGGCGCCTGTATGAAAGGTTGTTGCCAGAAGTAGAAACTGAAAAGTATGTCATCACTGGTAATGGGCATGCCGTCGCTGAATTTTGCGGCGGGGTTGATACGTACATATACGGTTTTGCGATCTTCGGACATTGCCCATGATTCAGCGATTCCGGGGAAATAACGAAAGTTACCGTTACTGTCGATACTGGTATCGGTGGGGTGGCGCTGGGCAAAACGCATGCGTGTGTCATCAAGGATCCAGGTTCGGAAAGAGCCGTTGGAGTCCGGCCCAAGAAGGCGCAGCGTGCGTGGAAAGTCGCCTAAACTGAGGTACAGGGTGCCACCCTTGGTGGCTTTGTCGCTGCCGATATCAGGCAGATCCATACCGTTTTCCCAGACCAGATCGGAAGGCACATCTGCGGGTGTTTTGAATTGAAAGAATTTTTCGAATTCTCCGGCAGCCGCACGTTTGTCTATCTCTTCTGCACTTATCTCACCTCGTTCCACGGCTTCCTGCACAGCAGGTGGAAGCGAATACTCGGTGTCGAAGTGGTTCTGCATATGTGCCAGCATCGCCGCCTTTTTGCTGGCGAAGTCGGCATCTGCAGCTGCAGACTGCTCCGCAGTAGGTTCATCCGAACCACCGCAGGCGCTGAGCAGGACCAAGGTGGAAGCGACCAGCAAAGTGCGCCAGCCGTATGACATTTCAGAATAAAGACGGTACATCGGTCTCCTCAACGGTAAATGGTGAATTTGCGCGGATCAAAAGCCTCTCGCACGGCTTCACCAATAAAAGTGACAACAGCCAGGACAAAAACCAGCGCAGCAAAAGCTGAGGTCACAATCCATGGTGCGGTGCTCAGATTGGCGGTGCCCTGTTTCAAAAGCTCGCCAATACTGGGTGTGGGTGGTGGCAGTCCCCAACCAAGAAAATCCAACGCCGTGATTGCGGTGATCGCACTGACGACGGTGAATGGAACGAAGGTGATCATGGTGGAAATCGTGTTAGGCAGAATGTGGCGGAATAGCACACGTGCAGTACCGGCACCGAGGACCAAGGCAGCGGCGGTGTAATCCCGGGCTTTTTCTTTGTAGGTTTCGGTGCGCATGTAATAGGTCAGACCCGTCCAGCCGAACAACACCATGATTAACAACAGGATGGTAATGCGGGTACTGATCGCGAACGTGCTGGGAATGACGGAAAAGACAATGATGACCATGTACAGAAACGGAATGTTTGACCAGATCTCAATCACCCGCTGAAACAAAAGGTCAAATGTGCCGCCAAAATAACCCATAGCGCAGCCGATGCTCACTCCGATGAGATAAGTTAATACGGTGAAGGCAAGGGCAAAAAATATGGCGGTGCGAAATCCGTAGACCAGGCGTGCGAGCACGTCACGTCCTGTGGTATCTGTGCCGAGGTAGTGTTTACGCTCGAAGTCCGGCCCCTGCGCCTTTAAAACACCCTCAGATGTATCGTTAGTATAGGGTCCCCAGGGTATCAGCGGCATGATCACTGTGTTTTCGGTGTCGGCGAACTGTTCCGCAAGTTTTCGGTAGTTCACGGGTGTAACCGCTTCAGTGCCGGTCAAGCCATAGTTCGCGCCCAGTTCAACATCGCTGTAGGTGGGGAAATGCCACTCGCCGTTATAGCTGATAAACAGTGCGCGGTCGTTGATCACCAATTCCGCCAGAAGGGAAAAAACGACCAACACGACAAGCGTGATGGCTGAGTAGTAGCCGAGCTTGATCTCTTTGAAGCGTTTGAGTTTACGTAGTGTGAGAGGGTTCAACTGCATCGATCTGGCCTACTGGAATCGCACTCGCGGATCTACCGCTGCAACAAGAAGATCAGACAGGATGTTGCCCACCAGCAACAGCAGACTGGTGAGGAAGATGATGCCCATAACAACCGGATAGTCGCGATCGAAAACACTGGTCAGGCCGAGCAGTCCAAAACCGTCAATGTCAAAAATGGTTTCGATCAGGAATGAACCCGTGACCAGCAGCGTGATGTTCTGGCCAAAGGTTGTTGCGATGGGAATAATTGAATTGCGCAGGGCGTGACCGGAGACGGCTTTCTTGAACGGCACACCTTTAGCAACCGCGGTGCGAACGTAGTCGGCAGCGAGGTTGTCCATAAGATTGTTTTTCATCAGCATGGTGGTGACAGCAAAGCTGCCCACCATGTAACAGATAAGCGGCAGCGTGGCATGGTGGAGTATGTCGATGACCTTTTCGCCACCACTCATTTCATCGAAGTTGAAACTGGTAAACCCCCCCATCGGGAAAAAATCCTGTTCGACTGCGAAAAACAACAGCAGCAATGCGCCCAGTACATAGCCCGGTACCGCGTAGCCCGCAAAAACGATAATCGAAGTGATGTTGTCCATCGGCGTTCGATGCCCGATGGCTTTGACGATGCCCAGAGGAATACAGACGATATACGTGATGATTAAACTGGCAAGGCCGTAAAAGATTGATATCGGAAAGCGCTGGCTGATCACATCCCAGACCGGCTCGTTGTAGCGATAGCTGGTGCCCAGGTCGCCTTGTGCAACTTTGCCCACCCATAACACGTAGCTTTCATACCAGGGTTTATCGAGACCGTAGTATTCGCGTAACTGATTGAGTTGATCTTCCGAAATTGCCATACCCTGGCCCACAGAGCGGGTGCTCCCGGCACTGATGCTGGCTTGCTGGGCTTCCATCAGCGCACGTTCCAGGGGCCCCCCGGGGACAAACCGAGTAACCATAAACACCAGCATGGTGATGCCGATAAGCGTGGGAATGACAAGCAGCGTGCGGCGAATAAAATAGTCACGCATAAATTATTTTTCGTTGTTATCGAGTGTCATATTCGCGTCGCATTGGAGCACAGAAGCCGTTTTGCCTCAATGCGAGAATTGTACACAGCTGTATCGAATTTTCCGCGTGAGCGACGGGTTGATCAAATCACAGCAGGTTCAGAAACTCCGCGCGGGTTGACGGATCGGTGCGAAACGCCCCCAGCATGGCTGAGGTTTTCATACGTGAATTCTGTTTCTCAACACCGCGCATCATCATGCACAGATGCTTGGCCTCAACTACGACACCCACGTCCTGCGCCCCAGTGACGTCCTGGATCGCGGTTGCGATCTGGTGGGTCAGTTCTTCCTGAATCTGCAGTCGGCGGGCAAACATATCGACAATGCGTGCAACTTTCGACAGTCCGAGGACTTTGCCGTTGGGTATGTAGCCAACATGGGCTTTGCCGATGAAAGGCAGCATATGGTGCTCGCACATGGAATACAGTTCTATGTCTTCGACGACAATCATTTCGCGGTTCTCCGCGGAAAACAGCGCGTTGTTGACCACTTCTTCCAGGGTCTGGCTATAGCCTCTGGTCAGGAATTCTATGGCTTTGGCGGCGCGCTTCGGGGTGTCAACAACGCCGGGACGGGAAATGTCATCAATCTCGGAGATGATGGTGGTATAGGCGTCTATAAGTTTTTTGCTATCTGGCATGTCTTTATTCGGCGTGTAGGGACTGCCAACACTAGCCGCTGTTTGGTAGGGACGCAATCAACCTTGTCTAACCGTAGGCCATTTCCAGAATCTCCAGGACATCGCCGACCTGCAGGCTCCAGAACCAGATGGCGCCAATAAAAATGCTGACGCCAAAAGCCATGACAGCGGTTTCGAGAAGTTTTTTCTTATCCATAATGAGCTCCTGGCTTATGAAAAGCCGATCCAGCGACCGGTTGCCGCTACCGTGAACCAGATGATCAACGAAGTCATAGCGGTGAGTTTCAGCACGCGTGGGTTAAGGGTGTCGTGTGCATAACGCAACAGTGGTCGGCGTATGGTGTAGACGAACAGCACGCCCAAAGCCAACGAAGCCATTTTTGCCCAGTACATTTCGTTGTAATACAGTTTCAGCGCAACTGCGGAGCTCATGAATATGCCGCTCAGTACAAGGCCTATCAGGCCCACCGTAAACCACTTGTTGGTATTTTCAAGCACAGTGTCCGATGGAACGTTGGTCATCAGTATGTTCAGCAGCCTCAGGTCGCCGACTAAAACCATGCCACCAAGCAGTGCCATGGAGAGCAGATGAAACATTTGTACAACCGCAAAAACCCCGCCGTAAGCTTTAGAGATAGTGGCGAGAAAAGAACCGTCGAGCCATTCGAAAATAAATAAAACATCCATCTCTGCGTCCCCTAATCCAGTGCCGCAAGTTCGTCAACGCAACCTGCCGCCCAGTACATGAACACGGACATGTCTTTGTTGCAGTCATACCAGTCGTAGGCGATGGCGCGACCTGTAACCACAACGCCTGCCCAGAACGAGAGCGATAAAGCCGCCCCGATACGCATGCGCTTTGGCGGTTTAACGTCGTTGTCCCAACTGCCGTCCGCGGCTTTCATCCGGTTGCGGAACAGCAGAGCGTTGATGCCGGCGCAAATCAGCAGGACGACCTTTATTCTGAACCAGATGCTTTGAGTGGTGCGCACGGGAATGGCGTAGTAAAGAACCAGGCCGGTAATCACCATGATGGTAAAGCCGATCATCATCGGCTTATCCAAACGGTCAGCTACCGTTGAAGCCGGTACGTTCTGAAAGGCGACGCCCAGCATGCGCAGATCGATGACAAACAGCATGCCGAGAAAGATCATCAGCGTCAGGACATGGGTGGTCTCCACCCAGGCATACATATAGTACGACTCGTGCAGGCCGATGCTCCACGCTTGTGCATCCAGCCAACGGGCCAGATTGAGTAACATTTCGTTAAGAATGACAGTGCTCCCCCTCCTAAAGCAGGTTCAGTATAACCATGACTGAGGGTCTTTCGGAAGAGTGTTGAATTTAACTACTGTTGATACCAGACGCCGCTTGATTCGGGTTTCATCATGAGAAAGCTCCACCAGAAAAATGCCCCCCGATGATCACTGTCAGGCAAGGTGCAGTTGATCTTGTGCCGTCCCGCAGAATTCAGGTTGGTGAGTTGAATCAGGAAGCGCCGATTGCCCTGGGGCGTTAAGTTCAGGTGCGTCCCACCTGCAGGGTAACAGGCGAGTGCAGACAGATTTTCGGGGCCATCAGCAATGTGGATTTCAACATCGAAAGATGTGGCATTGTTAGAAAGGATGACACCGTTGGCTGGGTCAGCGTTTACCTCAAGGGGGCGAGACTTTATCGCCGTATCAAGGCGTGAGAGAGATGAGTAGCTGCCACCGATAGGAAACCGTGGCAAGGCTGTGTAGTCGGATGTTGTGTCGATGGCGCCTGAGTGTTGACCGAAACCAATCAAACCCAACCTGCCGACCAGCGTCTGTAGTGCAGCACTAAATTCGCCGTAGGGATAGGCGAACAGTTGGGGTGTTGTGCCCAGGTGTTTGTGAAGGAGTGTGCCCGCTTGAGTGATATCCTGTTCTACGGCTGCTGCCCAGTCTGGCTGGCGCAATTTACTGACCAGATGCTGGTGGGTGTGACTATGATTGCCAATGGTAACCCCGGCATCACTCAATTCTTTAAGTTGCGCCCAGGACATATAGGTAGTGGGCTGTGTCTTGATGGCTGCAGTGTTGACGAAAACGGTGAACGGCAGGTTGCGGCGTTTGAGCTCCGGCCAGGCGTTGTTGAAAACCGTGGCGTAAGCATCGTCGAAAGTGATGGCAATGGCATTGTCAGGCACCGCGCCATTTTCTCTCAGAGTGGCAACGATCTGCTGTAGAGGGAGAATTTTGACCTTGTTACTTTCGAAGTGGTCCAGTTGAGCAACAAAGTCCTTGATGCTGATGCTGGTGCTGGGTGGCGTGTCATCGGCAACATGGTGGTACAGCAGTACAACAGCGTGATCCGCCTGCTCTGTTATCGCCTTGTTCGCAACGGCAGCCTCTGCATCGGCAGACGCGCTGACAAGCCCGCACAAGAAAAGTGTTAGAACCTGCTTGTTGATGATTTTCTTCATTCCAGCTCGTTGTGTCGGATAAGCGCTATTATTTCCTGCACGTAAACCATGCCTCGCTCGGAATAGGCGCCTAACCCCTGGGCCAACCGTATGCCCGAAAGGCTTTCCTTCTGACGTCGTAGCTGCGCTCGCAGCAAACGAAAATCCCGGTATCGATAGTGTGTGTTGAGGTTGTGCATATAGGCGCGAACCGCCGATTCAACGCTGTCAAATTCCGCCACTTCGTGGGATCTGCCGGCTTTTCGCGCCGCGGGAGTGAAGCCGCAACCGCTTTCGAAACACTGCTGGCCAAACAAATTGTAGCCATTACGGGCAAACCGGGAACTTCCCCATCCGGACTCTTTGGCTGCTTGTACCAGTGCCAGTGACGTAGGTACCACGTCGATGCGCAGCAGCAGTTGATCGATGAGCGCGGTGTGTGACTCAGCTTCTGCTGGATTGATTTCGTATCTGCTGGCCAGGTTGTGCAGTTTTTGCAGCTGCAGTAAAGAAAGATCATCAAATGACTGGCTTGCCTGTAAGGCGAGTACCCATTGTCGATCTGCGCTGATCTCGTCACTGATGTATTCAACGGCTGGGCTCAGATAATCGAAGAACGCCTGCTTTTTCACTTCGACTAGCGGGTGTTCGAACTCAGGCAGGGGGAGGGGTCTTTGCAGCCAGACGCCAACCATAGTACCTAACAGGATCAAAGCGGTGAGTCCGAGGATCAGCGTGTTCTGTTTTTGCTTCATGTACTTCATTGGGTTGCTGGTCAAATCCTAACGTCCCGATTCTTAAACTCAACAAGGGTGTGTTTATAGTGCAGCTAAGCGCACCAGGATGGTGCGTGCCCGGGGGGGGCTGGTCGCTTAAACTGCGTCACTGGCCAGTTGCACTGTTTCTTTGACCTGGCACGAGTCTTGCTCAACAACATAACAGGATAACGGGTAAAAAAACGGAGCGGGGGGATCGATGACAATGAAGGAGGCTATTTGTGTCGCGATCTCGATTAGTGATGTGTTTCAGTTTTGCGGGTGTCTTGGCTTTGGCTTCGGGCTGTGCCCGGCAGAGTCCGGCAAGTTCGCTGGCGCAGATCAAGCAGGACAATGTGAGACAGTTGAGCATGGCGTGTTACTGGCACCATGATGGTGAAAGAATTGTTGCGGGATCGGCTGAGGTTTATCTGGCCTGCCGAAGATGGGCTGAAGAGCGCTTGCAGGCGCGATTCCCACAGTCCGCCGGCGCAAATTCAACGGCGGCACTCACCAGCCCCTAATAACAGTTGCTAGGCGAGCACCATGAAACCATTGCTTATGGCCAGCTCGCCCTGGGCGTTGTGCACCTGGAAAGTAATGGTGTTGCCACTGATGTCGCTAACGATATCTATCTGTGAAGGCAGTAATACCATGGCGGCGAAACGACCGCCCAGGCGTTTCACTAATGTCGGGTCGCCCCCGGCGTATTTTTTCACCAGACTGCTGACGGCCAGTGCCAGGGTTGCGGTGCCATGCAGGATGATATCCGGTAGTCCTGCGTCGATGGCAACTTTTCGATCAGTATGAATCGGGTTCCAGATGCGCGCGCATTCGGTATAGATGTGGGCGGCGCCCGCGCTCACATCGATCTTCTCAACCTGTCCATTGGCCAGCTCACTCAGCTGGGGTAGCGCAGGTGGGCTTTCAAGATTGTTATTGTCTCCGGCGACGTTCACGCCCCGATAGATGCCCAGCTGGTAGGTCTGCGCCAGCAGATCGCCGCTGTTGGCATCATGGGTGTCCAGGCGCAGGGTGTAAGCAGCGCCTGGTTTGATCTGGTTAATACCGATCATTGTTGCCGTGGTGGTAATGTGGTCTCCGGCTTTTATGGGTTTGAAAATGTGCAGATCATGGGCGGCGTGTACACCCCTGGCTGCTTCCGCCGGGCTCAGGGTTTGCCCGCCCGCCATTTCCCGGACGTTCAATATCACCGGCCATTCCGGACACACAGGAAATACCGGATGTGCCAGGACAGGACCGGCGCTGGTGTCCATGTAGCAGTCGAGTGTATCGTTCAATCCGGCGGCGTAAGCCATCAGCCAGCGCGCATCAACCTGGTGTTCCAGTGGCGCGGTCTGCTGTCCTACCATTTCTGTACTCAGTGGCATGTGCTTTCCTGTTGTGCACAATGAGGTCGCCATAATAACACCCACATGACGGCTGGTTATATGAACTTGAAATGTGTCCTCTGTTCTATCCTGCTATGCAGTGTTACAGCCTCTGTGCAGGCTATTGAAGAACCTGATTATGCTGTGGTGGAGGCGTTGGATAACGTTGAGATACGCTTATACGACAGCTATTGGGTAGCACAAGCTCGAGTTCCGGGTGAATTTTCCAAGGCGGGTGGAAAGGCCTTTCAACCACTGTTCGACTATCTTCAGGTGAGAACAGCGGCGGCGTGAAAATAAGTATGACAGCACCGGTGCAACAACGCACGGATGAGGACAGGCACGTGGTTAATTTTGTTATGCCCCAGGATGCGGTGACCAGCGGACTGCCTGAGCCCAATGGTGACGCAGTGACTCTCCAGCAGGTGCCTGCGCAACTGGTCGCCGCGCTGCGTTAGTCCGGGGGCTGGCAGGAAAGCCGTTACCGGGACGTTGAGCCGCAGCTGTTAACACA
>CBDUMB010000090.1:0-9191 GCA_965368205.1 uncultured Pseudomonadaceae bacterium
AGTGCGCCAGCCATACCCTCTTCCCCAAACTGAATATTTAACAATCTCCTCGCTCATGGATAGACTGCGAGCAACCGCGCTGGACTGGAATCTTCTGCCATGAAAACCTTCGATGCCATCATCATCGGCGCCGGTGTGGTCGGCTGTTCAATTGCGCTGAGCCTGGCTCGCGCCGGCATCAGAAGTCTTAACGTGGATGCACTGCCCGCTCCGGGTTACGGCTCCACCAGTTATTCATCCGCGATCATCCGCCCGTTTTATTCACACATCACGGCTTGTGCCATTGCCCATGAATCGCGAGCACGCTGGCAACAGTGGTCCGAGTTTTTAGGTGCCGCCGATCCGCTGGGACTTGCTCGATATGATGAAACTGGCGGTGTGATACTTGTTGCCGAAGGCACGGAATCCGACTACGCAGCAAATATTGACGCTTTGCAGGCGGTTGGCGTTGAGTATCGCTGGTTATCTGAACATGATCTGAAGCAAAAATATCCCAGCATCCAGTTACAGAGCTTTGCGCCACCGCGGCGCATCGAAGACGATGACTTCGGCCTGAGCAATGGTCAGCGCATCAGAACAGGCATCTGGTTAGACGCCTGCGGCCACGTCAACGACCCGCAACTGGCCGCGCACAATCTGTATCACGCGGCAGAGGCGACGGGGGTTGAATTCATGTTTAACACCCGGGTCGCAGAGATCACTCACACCAACACAAGCACTGCGGGGGCTGTATTGCACACGGGTGAAAAGATCAGCGCGCCCATTGTCATCAACGCCGCTGGCCCACACTCAAACCACATCAACCTTATGGCGGGTATCACCAACATTGAGACCCGGGCGGAACGTCATGAGGTTGCCTACCTGAAGTCACCTGGGTCCAACATGAACCAGCAGGGGTTTCTGGTGGATCTGGATACCGGCATTTACCAACGCGGTGATGGTGCCGATGTTCTTATCGGTTCAGCAGACCCAACCTGTGACCCGGCTGACGTCGCAGATCCGGATAACTACAGCACCAGCTTAACAGGACAATGGACACAGCAGGTATACCGCGCGGCATTAAGGTTCTCTGATCTTGCCATCGAAAACACCGCGCGAGGAACGGTTGGCTTGTACGATGTATCCAAAGATTGGATTCCGATTTACGACCGCACCGACCTGCCCGGCTATTTTGTAGCGATTGGTACCAGTGGTAATCAGTTTAAAAATGCCCCGGTTATCGGCGACATAATGACCCGGATCATCACTGCCGAAGACCCGAACAATGTGTGGCTCACGCTGCCCAACGTGCAGCGTGAGGTGGACTTATCCTTCTACTCGCGCCTGCGCGAACCACAAAACACAAAAACCGTCATGGCCTGAAAAATTCAGGCCCACAAAACGACAGCCTGAAGGTTTAAGCCTGTTTACCCAGCGCCGGCACACCTTCTTCCAGTGACACCCAGTTCTGCTTGCTGTCACTCCATACATGAAAAAGCGGCTTGAATGAGGATGTGTCATCTAATGTTCCTGTCTTCAGAAACACCGCATCCGGCTGGGCACCCAGGGCCGAATAGATGGGCGAGCCACACCGGCCGCAGAAAAATCGATCAACCGAATTACCGGAGTCAGTATCAGTATCCTGATACAACGCAGGTTCACCACTGACAAGGTGGAACTCTCCTTTCGGCACGGACGCCAGTGTAGAAAACGCAGAGCCGGCCTGGCGCTGACAGTTTTTGCAATGGCACACACCTGTGATCTCCGGGGTGTTGTCGATGCTGTATTTGATATCGCCACAAAGGCATTGACCTGTTAAGGACATGAAATTCTCCTCTAGAGATAAATTAGCGCGCGGTATAACCACCATCTACGGGCAGCACCACGCCATTGATGAAACTTGCCGCGTCGCTGGCCAGAAAACTGGCAACGGTGGCTATTTCTTCCGGTTGGCCAAGACGACCCATGGGATGCAGATCTGTGAGATAAGCTTCTCCCTCCTCCAATTCCCGTAATTCTGCGGTCATCGCGGTATAGATGTAACCCGGCGCTATCGCATTCACGCGAACGCCGTAACGTCCATAATTCACAGCAAACTGTTTGGTCAAACCAGCAACACCGTGTTTCGCCGCCACATAGGCACCAGCACCACCTTCATCTTCATTGCCTGGATGTACTTCAGGTCCGGTCAGCCCAACCAGACCAGCAACAGATGCTGTATTGATGATCACACCACCGCCATTGGCCGCCATATGCGGTGCCGCATGCAAAAGCCCGTAGTAGACTCCGGTGAGATTCACAGCAATTGTCTGATGCCAGTCAAAACCGCCACCCACACCCGCGTTGTTGAACAACACATTGAGTTTGCCCATACGTTCCACGGTTTGCGCCACGGCGCGCTCGACCTCGGCACTTTCCGAAACGTCCAGACCAATGCTGTCCGCTTTGCCGCCGGCCTCAGAAATTGCCGCAACAGTGCCTTCAGCAGCTTGCAAATCTAAATCTGTACACATCACGGCAGCGCCGTTAGCCGCCATGTTAATCGCGCTGGCGCGTCCAATTCCACTACCTGCGCCGGTAATCAGCGCCACCCGTCCATTCAAATCTATCACTCGCTCTCCCCCTCTTGGATGCGTAACTATGACTTCAGCCTGCTCATTCGCAGCAGAGCTTTCAGCTTACCAGGGTTTGGCGTTAAGCTCCCAGCAAGACTTTTCGGAGAGACCCATGACCCGTTTGATAAAAAAGCCGTACGCCGAGCTCACACCCGCACAACAGGCTACCTTTGACGAAATTGTTGCCAACCGGCCGGTTAAACCAGCAGACGGCCACATAGGTGGACCTTTTGATGTCTGGCTACGCAGCCCGGAAATGGGCAAACGCCTGGTTGGTCTGGGGGGCTTTTTCCGCTTTCGCACCGGTGTTGATCGGCGTTACATAGAACTGGCTATCTTAGTCACCGGTGCCCACTGGCGCGCTCAATTCGAGTGGTTTGCCCACGAACCCATGGCACGCGAAGCCGGCGTCCCAGACGCGGTCATCGCCGCCATCAAGGCGGGTGAGACACCTGAGTTCGAAGACAGCGGCGACGAAGCGGCTTATGTCCTGGCCAACCAGCTACACAACACCCGCAAACTCAGCACGGCAGCTTTTAATGACGCGGTGGCGCAGTTTGGCGAAACGGGTGTCGCTGAACTCATCGGCCTGTGCGGTTTTTACAGCCTGGTTTCAATGACCCTTAACGGCTTTGACGTTGAACTTCCCGAAGGTGCTGCCTACCCGTTTGAACGCGACTAAGGTAAATCGCTGGCATCGTGCAGCCATTCCAGCGCCAGATGACTCAATGCCTTCATGCCAACCGGCAGCGCGCTGTCATTGACGTAGAAGTACGGTGAGTGATTTGACGCACTTTGCCCCAGGGCAACGCCTTCTTTTGCTACGCCAAGGCCAAAAAACAGGCCCGGGATCTCGTTTGCAAAATAGGAAAAGTCTTCAGCACCGAGGACCGGCTTGGCGACTATTGCCTGGCCATCTTTAGCCACGCGGGTCAGTACGGGTGCCATACGGGCAGTCAGCGCAGGGTCGTTAAAGGTTACCGGGTAGCCTTCATGGACCACCACATCCACTTCTGCGCCAGCACTTTCGGCCACAAGCCTGACAGTTTTCTTTATCCGCGCGTGTACATCCGTGCGCATCTGCGGATCCAGCGTACGGATGGTACCGGTCATGACAACTTCTTCCGGAATGATATTGCCCCGATTGCCCCCATTAATTGAACCAATAGTGATGACCGCAGGCGCCGTTGTGATGTCCAGCTGCCGGCTCACAACATGTTGCAGGCTGTTGATGATCTGCGCGGATACAGCAATAGGGTCAACGCCGGCCCAGGGCGAGGAGCCATGAGTCTGGACGCCTTTCACCGTAATAGAGAGCCCATCAGATGCCGCCAACATACCCTCGGGGCGATAGCTGATCATGCCCGCAGGCACCGGAAACACGTGCAAACCAAAAATGGCACCCGGCGCATACGGACCTTCGAGCACGCCTTCTTTGATCATCAGGTCAGCGCCGCCCTCTTCGCCTTCAGGGGCGCCTTCTTCGGCGGGCTGGAATATAAACTTCACCGTCCCTGGAATGTCCTCGCGCATGCCGGCAAGGATTTCCGCCACACCCATCAGGATAGCCATATGCGCATCGTGACCGCAGGCATGCATGACACCGGTTTCGCGACCGCGCCACTGTGTTGTTACCTTTGAAGCAAACGGCAGACCGGTTTTTTCGGTCACCGGCAGTCCGTCCATATCCGCACGAAGGGCAACCACAGGGTAGTCGCTGCGGCCTTTCAGAATACCGACCACACCCGTGTGAGCAACGCCGGTCTGTACTTCATCAAAATTCAAAGCGCGCAGGTGCTCCGCTATCTTGGCTGCAGTTTTAAATTCGCGGTTGCCCAGTTCCGGATGTGCATGCAGATCGTGACGAATCGCAACGACCTTGGATTCAATTGCAGCAGTACGTGCAGCCACCGTATCCTGCCAGGACTCCGCATAGCCCAGGACAGGTGAGAGCAACATCGCTAAACCCACCCACAGTTGTAATTTTGTCATTCCCTTCACTTCCCTAAATTCCGCTAAACACTGGCAGTATGCCAAATGATCTCGTTAAATGGATCGAAATCTTATTGAGCAGCCTATGGATCCGCACCTTTTACCCGGCTTAAAAGTCATCGACTGCGCCACCGTGATTGCCGCTCCCGCAGCCGCGGTCATGCTGGCGGACTTTGGCGCCGAAGTGATCAAAATCGAACAACCCGGCGCCGGCGATATGTTGCGCATCCTCGCAGATATCCCGACAACACCTGATGCACAAACAAACTGGTTCTGGCAGCTCGACGGTCGCAACAAAAAGAGCCTCGCGCTGGATCTGAAAAATGCAGCAGGCATAGACATTCTGCAGCGACTGATCAGCCAGGCGGATGTCTTTATCACCAATCACCCTTACCCGGTCCGGCACGCACTTGGCGTCACCTATGATGAAGTCCGTGCCTTGAACGAAAACATTATTTATGCCTCTCTGACCGCCTATGGCGAACAGGGACCTGAACGGGATCGCAAAGGCTTTGATCAACTGGCTTACTGGGCGCGCAGCGGGCTGATGGAACTGATGCGGGAACCGGACACTCTACCCACCCAGGGGTTACCCGGCATGGGTGATCATCCAACTGCGGTAGCGTTGTTTGCCGGCATCATGACTGCTCTGCTGAAACGCGAGCGCACCGGCGAAGGCAGTTTTGTGCACACTTCCCTGTTGGCCAACGGTCTGTGGTCCGCGGCGGGTATCGCTCAGGGCGCGATGGCTGGGGGTAACATGCCAGCTTATCGAGAAACCAATCGGGTCAACGGCGCCATGCTGCGCCCTTACAAGACAGCCGACAACCGCTGGCTGCAGCTGAATATGGTCCGTGATGAGTCGTTGTTTGCGATGACCCTGGCCGCTATGGATGCCCTTGACCTGCTAACCGACCCGCGCTTCGATACGCCGGAAAAAGCGTGGCAGAATCGCGCTGCGCTGGGTGACTGTCTGCAGACTGTTATTGAGACCAGCAACGCTGAACAGTGGCTGCATAAATTTGCAGAATTTGATGTGCCGGTGAATCTGGTGGCAAGAATCGAAGACACCCTCACGGACGAACAGATTCAGCAGAATCAGATGACGGTTACCGCGCCGGACGATATGCACCTGCCGCAACTGATCAAACACCCGGTAAACGTCTCGAGTGCACCACAGGTAACACCCGGTCGCGCACCTGAATTAGGCGAACATGCTGAGGACATTCTCACCAGCCTGGGTTACAGCAGCGCCGAGATTGCGCAGCTGCGGCATTCTGGTGTGGTTTAACTCCGCACCCTGGGTTTAACCTGGCCAACCGCCAGCAATGACTCCACACAATCCCTGATGGAATCGTCGAGACTTCGAAAGGAAATATCGGTTACCCCACGAATTCGATCATTCCGTAAATCGCAACCGGCCCAGATCGAGCGCAGTTCGGCTTCACGTGCTTTCACATGATCCGGGCACGGGTCTGTCACACTCGGCGCATCAAAGTTGAGTTCAGGTAGCAGACGGTCAATGCTGGCACACACGTCTTCGACGTTACGCGTATCAGTTGACCAGGCAATGTAGCGCTCTCCATTTTTCACCTGGGTACTTTCCAGCAGACCAATGTGACAGTCAGCATCGTCGCGGACATCAACGGTCATCCAGGGTCGATAAGCACCGGTCTGGTGAAACTTGCCTTCCAACATACCTTCAATGATATGTTGCCAGGGGCCCATATTTTTCTGGTGTAACGACTGAATGGGACCAACGTTATCTGCTGGACAACAGGTAATGGCATCCCAGGTACCCTGTTCCTCAGCAGCGTCAGAAAATGCCCGCTGAGCAATCACTTTACCAATTGCATAGCCATGACCGCGGGCGGCGGTGCGTTTGGGACTTTTTTCATCCGGTTGCCGATCTTCGTACAACACCGGTCGGCGCACCAACTCGTGAATATCTCCTTCGGAAAGGATGGCGGCAATACTGGAGGTGACCACCACGCGACTGACAGAATGAGACTTGTTGATACTGGCAATGATGTGATCACAAACTCTCTGCACATAACCCGCATCGTCATAATCCGACACGTGGGAGACATGGCAGACGCCGTGGCAGCCTGCAAAAATATCATCAAAACAACCGTCGTTATCCAGGTCCGCGGCGTGCAGCGTTAACCGTCCTGAAAGATAACCCGGCATCGCCTGCAGAAAGCCGACTTTAGCGGTATCGTTAACATCCCGCACACAAGCGCGCACACGGTAACCTTTTTCAAGCAGGCGCCGCACCACCCAGCCACCAATAAAACCCGCGCTTCCCGTTACCGCAACTATGCCGCCTTTTGGAATTGGCCCCATGCTGTATCCCCTTTACCCGAAAGCACCAAGCATGCCACAAGCCAGACTTTCTGTACGAGCAGAACTTTTTCGACGCGCTGACCTTTCTCTATGGGCAGGAGCAGGCCTGGGCGACAAAAACCTTTATACTCACCCTTTATCTTCCGGCTAAATCACTTTTGAATATCCTGCGATTAACACAGGCAGAACTGGCTTTTGGTGAACAGGCACTGCTGCACAATGCTCACTTTATTCTTGATCGCGGCGAACGCGTTGCGCTGATTGGCCGCAATGGTTCCGGCAAATCTACATTGCTGAAAGTGATCAACGGCGAAGTTGGCCTTGACGACGGCGAGCTGCGCATGGCGCCAGGTATAAAGATTGCTTACCTGCAGCAGGAAGTACCGGAAGCGGCGGACCTTTCGCTGTTTGATGTTATTGCGCAGGGTCTGGATGAGACCGACGCCGATACACAAAGCTGGCAAACCGACTATAAAGTAGAGCGGATTCTGGACCTGCTTAAGCTACCACGCGATCAGACTATGGATGAGAGTTCCGGTGGCATCCGTCGTCGCGCCATGCTGGGACAGGCATTGGTCAGTGAACCAGACCTGCTGCTGCTGGATGAGCCGACAAACCATCTTGATATTGAATCTATTGAAACTCTGCAAGCTCATATTCTGGCGGCAGACACCACCATGATACTGATCAGCCACGACCGCGCCATGATCGATGATGTTGCTACCCGTATCGTTGAACTGGAACGCGGCAGCCTGACAAGCTATCCAGGCAACTATGCCGACTATCTGGTCGGACGGGCAAAAGCTGAAGCCGAAGAAGCAGACGCTAACCGAAAATTTGATCAGCACCTGGCCAATGAAGAGGTCTGGATCAGACAGGGTATCAAGGCCCGGCGTACACGCAACGAAGGTCGCGTACGACGCCTTGAAGCGCTGCGGCAAACACGTCAGCAGCGTGTCAGCAAACAAGGCAACGCCAAACTCAAAATCGACAGCGGGGAAAAATCCGGGCAAATTGTTGCCGTGTTGGAAAACGTCAGTTTTGGCTACGACACACCCCTGATTCGAAATTTTTCGACCCGCATTACCCGCGGAGACCGCGTTGCCATCATTGGCCCTAACGGCTCTGGCAAAAGCACTCTATTGGGTTTACTGCTGGGCGATCTGCAACCACAGCAAGGCACGGTTGAACGCGGCACGAAGCTGCAGGTTGCATTTTTCGACCAGCAGCGCAGCGTTTTGAACATGCAGGAAACCGTGCGCAACAATGTCAGCCCTGGCTCTGACCACGTCACCGTTGGCAAAAACACCAAACACATCGTCGGCTACCTGGCTGATTTTCTTTTTCCCTCCAGCTACCTGAACATGCCCGTAGCAAAACTCTCCGGTGGAGAAAAGAACCGCTTGCTGATGGCCAAACTGTTTGCTCAACCCGCCAACCTGCTGGTGCTTGACGAGCCAACAAACGATCTGGACATGGAAACACTCGAGTTGTTCGAAGAACTGTTGGCTGACTACGATGGCACGGTTCTGCTGGTAAGCCACGATAGAAAATTCATCGACTCTGTCGCTACCAGCGTCATCGCCTTCGAAGACGACAACGTTGCCGAATACGTAGGCGGATACAGCGACTGGCAACGCCAACGCAAAATCGCAGCGCAAAAAAAAGAGCAAAACAAGCCTGCCGACACAACAAGCCGCACTGACAAAACTGCCCGCCGGCCGACAAAGCTGAGCTACAAGGATCAACGCGAACTGGACCGCCTGCCGGAAACCATTGAAAAGTTAGAGCTTCGACAACAACAGCTGCAGGATCAGGTTGTCGCCGCAGATTTTTATCAGGGCGACAGCGACCAGGTCAAAGCAGTGCTGGCGGATCTGGCAGATACAGTAACCGCTGTTGAAGCCGCTTACCTGCGGTGGGAAACCCTAAGCGAGCAAAGCGGAGCCTGACGTTTTTAATTTGTAGATCACACCGGCACGCATTATGGTAACGCCACCATTATATTTCGTATCGGGAGAAGGGATCATGAGTCAAACAAAGCAACCCATCCGTCTAGTCGCGTTGGGGCTTATCACCTGCGGGCTGTTTTTATCAACGCCTGCGCTGGCCCAGTGCGATGTAAACGAGGTGGGTTACGTTGCCTCTTTCACGGTTAAGCCCGGCAGCGAAGCTGGATTTGAGACAGCAATCACCGCGCTGGCGGATGCCGTCAACCGGGTGGAAGAAGGTGTACTGCTTTATGCACCGTACCGCGGC
>CBDUMB010000091.1:0-9171 GCA_965368205.1 uncultured Pseudomonadaceae bacterium
AATGAGTGATGTTGACCGTCGTGATGTCGATGACTTTTAGAAAGCAACTCAGCCGAGATTAGATATGGCCATACTTAACAGCTCCATCGACACCCGTAGTGATGCGTTTGCCCAGAACGACGCGCATAACCGCAAGTTGCGCGGCGAACTGCGGGCACTGGTTGCACAGATCTCTCTGGGTGGTGATGAACGATCTCGATCACGACATCAAAGCCGCGGCAAGCTGCTCCCAAGGGAGCGCATAGATCGTTTGTTAGATCCGGGGGCTGCCTTTCTCGAGGTTGGCCAACTTGCCGGCCACGAACTGTACGACGATAACATTCCCAGCGGCGGCATCATCACCGGCGTGGGTTGTGTGGCTGGCCAGCCCTGTATGATTGTTGCTAATGATGCCACCGTAAAAGGCGGCACCTATTATCCCATCACGGTAAAGAAGCACCTGCGTGCCCAGGAAATTGCGATGGAGAATTCGCTGCCATGTATTTACCTGGTAGATTCAGGTGGGGCTTTTCTGCCCCTGCAGGCGGATGTCTTCCCAGACAAAGATCACTTTGGTCGGATTTTCTATAATCAGGCCAACATGTCTGCGCGGGGCATACCGCAAATTGCCGTTGTTATGGGTTCGTGTACCGCCGGCGGCGCTTATGTGCCGGCTATGTGTGATCAGGCGATCATCGTCAAAGATCAGGGCACCATATTCCTGGGGGGGCCGCCCCTGGTTAAAGCCGCCACCGGAGAAGTGGTTGATGCTGAAACGTTGGGGGGTGGTGAAGTGCACAGCCGCATCTCCGGCGTAGTGGATTATCTGGCGGACAACGATGAACACGCGCTGCTGCTGGCCCGTGAAGCAGTTGCCCACAGTCACCAGCAATTTGACTCCAGTGTAACCACTCAGCAGGTTCGAGCGCCGCGTTATGCGGCGGAAGAGTTATATGGCGTGATGCCCACAGATACGCGCACGCCGTTTGATGTGCGTGAGGTTATCGCGCGCCTGGTAGATGATTCAGAATTCCACGAATTTAAAAAGTTGTATGGAGAAACGCTGATTTGCGGGTTTGCCCATATTCAGGGTATGCCGATTGCGATAGTTGCTAACAACGGCATTCTGTTTTCGCAAAGTGCGGTGAAAGGTGCTCACTTTATCCAGCTGGCAGACCGCCGTGGTATACCGCTGCTGTTTCTGCAGAACATCACCGGCTTTATGGTCGGGCAAAAATATGAACACCAGGGCATTGCCAAAGACGGTGCAAAAATGGTCACCGCGGTGGCGTGTGCCAAGGTGCCTAAGTTTACGGTGGTCATTGGCGGCTCATTTGGGGCCGGTAACTATGCCATGTGCGGGCGTGCGTATGGCGCGCGTATGCTGTGGACCTGGCCAAATGCGAGAATTTCCGTGATGGGCGGCGAGCAGGCTGCACATGTTCTGGCCACTGTCCGGCAGGATGGCCTGGATGCTCGCGGTGACAGCTGGCCAGATGCAGACAAACAGTCGTTTATGCAGGGTATCCGTGATGCCTATGACAAAGAGGGCCACCCTTTCTATGCGTCCGCCCGACTCTGGGATGATGGTGTGATAGACCCGGCGGATACCCGCCAGGTTCTGGCATTAGCGTTACAGATTGCAACCCAGCAGTCGCATCAGGCGCAGTCAGACTTCGGCATCTTCAGGATGTAACCGCTTGAGGATATTAATGTGATCAGAACTCTGTTAGTCGCCAATCGAGGCGAAATAGCCTGCCGTATTTTCAGCACTGCAAGGCGTCTTGGTATTCGCACGGTTGCCGTCTATTCACAAGCGGATGCACACGCACTGCACGTGCGCAGTGCCGACAGCGCTATCTGTATTGGTCCTGCAAGTGCTGCTGAAAGTTATCTGAATGTTGAAGCAGTGCTCGACGCTGCGCGGCAGAGCAATGCGGATGCGATACATCCCGGTTACGGTTTTCTGTCGGAAAATGCGGATTTTGCGCTGGCTTGCGAGCGCGCGGGGATCATCTTTGTTGGCCCGCCTGCAGAAGCGATTAGAACCATGGGTTCAAAAACCGCTGCGAAACAGCTGATGCAATCTGCGGGGATTCCGATACTGCCCGGTTATCATGGAGACGAACAGGATGCAGACTTTCTCGCTGCCCAGGCTGCTGATATTGGTTACCCGCTGCTGATCAAAGCATCTGCCGGCGGTGGCGGCAAAGGTATGCGCCTGGTCACACAGGCATCAGAATTTGCCGATCAACTGGCAGGTGCTAAACGAGAAGCCAAATCGGCATTTGGCGACGATGTTGTGCTGCTTGAACGTTATCTTACGGCGCCAAAACACATTGAAGTCCAGCTTATGGCAGATCAGCATGGTGACGTTGTGCATCTGTTGGAACGGGACTGTTCGGTACAACGGCGTCACCAGAAAGTGGTTGAAGAAGCACCCGGGCCTACGGTGTCACCGCAATTACGCAACCGCCTGGGTCAAACGGCTGTCATGGTTGCTAAACAGGTAGGTTATGTGGGCGCCGGGACGGTGGAATTCATCGCGGAGGGTGACGAATTCTATTTCATGGAAATGAACACCCGTCTACAGGTTGAACATCCGGTAACTGAGGCGATTACCGGATTAGATCTGGTGGAGATGCAGCTTAATGTTGCTGCGGGTAAACCTCTCGGAATGAATCAATCTGACGTTAAGCTTGATGGCCATGCCATAGAGGTGCGGTTGTACGCTGAGAATCCGGCCAAACACTTTTTACCTTCCACCGGCAAGCTGGTGAGGTTTGAAACACCCCGCTCCATTCGGGTTGATACAGGCGTGCAGGTAGGCGATAGCGTCAGCCCGCACTACGACCCGATGCTGGCGAAGCTGATCGTTCATGCGCCCCATCGTGACGCGGCCATAGACCAGTTGGTCAGCGCCTTGCGTCAATGCAGGATTGCAGGGATAGATCATAACCTGGGCTATCTGGTTGGTATGTTAAACCACCCGCTGTTTAAATCAGGGGCGTATACGACGGGAATCGCTGATGCCATTCATGATGAAGTAGTGCCTGACTGTAAGAATGAGTTTGCAGCCTCTGCCGGTGAGTTTGTATTAACTGGCGGCTCTGAGCATAAACCGTTCACAACAGGTCTGCCCTGGACGGCTAGTGGATTCCGCTTGAATCAGGATGCGGTGCGCAAAGTTGTGCTTCGACAGGGTAAGTTGGAATACCTGATTAACAAAGGTCTGGACACGACCCTGGTGAATGGTGAAGCAGTTGTTCGGATGAACCCACAACTGACAGAAGTCCTGGCTGATGGCGATTTTCTGTATGTCATGGCTGATGGCCATACGGAAAAATATATCGACCTCACAGATGATATGAGTCGTTATCAGAATCAGACCCTGACAGCGGCTGGAATTGTTGCTCCGATGCCTGGTGCGGTGATCGCGGTGAACGTGAAAGCGGGCGACCGCGTGAAAGTCAACGATGTGGTGGTGGTGGTTGAAGCCATGAAAATGGAACACAGTATCCGTGCGACAAAAAACGGCGTTGTCAGAAGTGTGATGTGCGCGGTTGGCGATCGCGTTGAGGAAGGCCTGGAACTGGTTGATATCCAGTAGCAGCGTACAGGGCTTTCATTCGACATTAATGTCTGGCTGAAAGCGCCTATTTGGTATGATCTGTTCTTCTATCAAAACGAAGATAACCTACCGTGAGCAGCTTACCTGATTTTGACTTCGGTCATGGTGAAACCATTAATCTCCTGCGCGACAGCGTTGCCCAGTTTGCCGCCAAAGAGATCACACCCCGCGCCCAGGAAATAGATCAACAGAATCAGTTTCCACGTGACCTGTGGGGCAAGCTTGGCGAGCTTGGGGTCATGGGTATGACCATTGAGGAGCAGTACGGAGGCGTGAACCTCGGCTATCTCGCTCATACCGTGGTGATGGAAGAAATCAGCCGGGCCTCTGCATCGGTTGGTCTGTCTTATGGCGCCCATTCGAATCTCTGTGCCAACCAGATTCGCCGGTTTGGCAATGACGAACAGAAACAGAAATATCTCCCCGGGCTTGTGTCGGGCCAGTATCTGGGCGCGCTGGCCATGAGTGAGCCGGGTGCGGGTTCGGATGTGGTGGGCATGTCGCTGCGCGCCCGCGAAGATGGCGATAACTATGTTTTGAACGGCAACAAAATGTGGATAACCAATGGCCCCGGTGCGGATGTCCTTGTGGTTTATGCCACCATCGATCCAGCCCTCGGTTCTAAAGGCATTACCGCATTCCTGGTTGAAAAGGACCTGGCAGGGTTCAGTACGGGAGTGAAGCTGGATAAATTAGGCATGCGCGGTTCTGACACGGCAGAACTGATTTTTGAAGACTGCCGTGTGCCGAAGACGCAGATTCTGGGTCAGGTTGGTAAAGGTGTGCAAATTCTCATGAGCGGGCTGGACTATGAGCGCGTCGTGCTTGCTGGCGGCCCCCTGGGCATCATGCGCAGCGCGCTGGATGTGGTGATGCCTTATCTGCATGAACGCAGCCAGTTTGGTCAGGCGATTGGACAGTTCCAACTGATGCAGGGCAAAGTGGCAGATATGTATACCGAAATGAACGCGGCCAGAGCTTATGTCTATGCGGTGGCTCAGGCCTGTGATGCGGGCCGTACGACACGGTTTGATGCGGCGGGATGTATTCTGTTTGCTGCAGAAAAGGCGACGCAGATAGCGCTCCAGGCAATTCAATGTCTGGGCGGCAATGGTTACATCAATGACTATTCCACGGGGCGGTTGCTCAGGGATGCTAAGCTTTATGAAATCGGTGCGGGTACCAGCGAAATCCGACGTATGCTGATTGGTCGCGAGTTGTTCGACGCCACTGCCGTCTAGCGCTATAATTCGCGCCGTTTTTTGCTAGCTCTTTGCTAGCTCATTGCTAGCTGTCGGTCGATCATGAAATCGACACACTATTATTTGGAGATATGTTTTGAAGCGTAGTTTCAGTTCTTCTATGGCCGTTTTAGCGGTTGTTGCGAGCGTTTGGGTGTTTGCGTTACCACCAGGTACAACGGAAGAAATCAGTCAGCGAATTGATCCTTTTGGCAGTGTCAGTCGCGTCGGTGACGCCGGCGGTGCGCCGGTCAGCAGTGCTTCAGCAGAGCCGCTTTCTGGTCAGCAGGTCTATGACCAGTTCTGTTTTGCCTGCCATGCCGGCGGCATTGGTGGTGCACCTACTTTTGGTGATACTGCGCAATGGGCAGAACGGGTGGATCAAGGGATGGACGTGCTGATGGACCACACCATTAACGGCATCCGCACCATGCCGGCAAAAGGTACCTGCATGAATTGTTCAGACGACGAACTCAATGCAGCGGTCACCTACATTCTGGATAACCTGCCTTAGCCAGACGGGTGGTTGCCTGCTCAGCGCAAATTGTTTTCCCAGTCGAGTCCCCGGTAGGAAAGCGCCTCGGTCATATCACCGAGGCGGATAATCGGACTTTCACTTAAATCGGCAATGCTGCGCGCGATACGCCAGATTTTGTGATAACTGCGCGCAGAGAGGTTAAAACGCCGGATTGCCTGTTGCAGAAAGCCATCGTCCAGTTTCGCGTCTGCAATCTCTCTTTCGAGCTGCTCCCCACTTAACAAAGCGTTGATACAACCCTGGCGCGTCTGCTGAGTTTGTCGCGCTTGTGCCACCCTGGCACGCAGCGTGTCAGTGGTGTTGCTTGATTGTTTGTTGCCCAGCCGGGTCAACATTTCCTGCCTCAGGGCAGGCACCTGTACCTGAATATCAATTCGATCCAGCAGAGGTCCGGACACCCGGCTCTGATAACGCTGTACCTGTGTGGGCGTGCATCGACAGTTGTCTTCACGACACACCCGCCCTGCCGGGCAGGGGTTCATGGCCGCAATCAGCTGAAAGCGACAGGGGTAGGTGACTTTGTATCTGGCGCGTGTGATCACCGCCGAACCTGTTTCGATGGGCTCCCTTAATAAATCCAGTGCCGAAGGTTTGAAATGCGGCAACTCGTCGAGGAACAGGACGCCGTGATGTGACAGGGCGACTTCGCCAGGTTGCGGCGGATTGCCACCGCCCATCAGTGCTGCGGCGCTGGCGGAATGGTGTGGATCGCGAAACGGCGCCAGGCGATAGTTGTGCCTTGGCAGACCAGCGGCAGAGTAGACTGCTGCACACTCCAGCGCCTGGGTGCTGTCCAGTTCAGGCAACAGGGCGGCAAAACTCCGCGCCAACATGGTTTTGCCTGTACCTGGCGGGCCCACCATAAGCACATGGTGTCCGCCTGCCGCAGCAATAGTCAGGGCGCGTTTGGCCGCTTCCTGACCAACAATCTGGTGTAGCTGTGGGGTTGCCTGATCTGGCGGACTGTTTGTGCAAACGGAGCTGGGCAATCGGATCGGCTTGCTCATGCCTGCCGGCAGTGCAGAGGTTTTGATCTGCTGATCCTCTGATTGTGTCAGATAACGTGTTACAGAAAGCAGGCTGTTGGCGAGCAGCAAAGCCTCAGCGGGCGCAATTTGCGCTTCTGCCTGATTGCTGTCCGGCACAATTAAAATTCGATCCGCAGCTCGGGATGCAAGCGCGCAGGTTAAACATCCGCTGACTTTGCGCAGTTCACCAAACAAGCCAAGCTCACCTAAAAATTCGAAATGTTTGAGTTGAGTGCCCGGGATCTGTTGGCTTGCGCTGAGGATCGCCAGGGCAATGGGTAAATCCAGAGCGGCGCTTGATTTTGTCAGGCTACCCGGCGCCAGATTGATCACTACTGCGCCGTCAGGATAGCTGAACCCGGAATTGATGATGGCGCTGCGTACCCGGTCACGCGCTTCGCGAACGGCACCATCTGGCAGGCCCACTATTGTTGTATGCGGCAAACCATTGCCAATGTGACACTCTACGGTCACTGATGCGGCATACAGGCCCAGGAGCGAGCGACTGTGTATTTGTGGCGCAGTCCCCGTCTCGTCAAGTTTGGGCTCAGGCAGTTTCTTCAAGCTGCTTCAGGCGTTGTTCAAGCGTGCCCACCTGAATTTCAAGCGACTTAAGTATATCCAGGTGTGCCTGGTATTCATGTTTAGGCACCAGCTCAAATTTGGCCATGAACTCTAAAGCGGCAGTTTCAAAGCTCTGCAGAGTGTCCTGGGGCACCCGCCCCGCCAGGTTCTGCTGAATCAGATCGAGAAAAGCGCGCAGCGGATCCATGTTTTATCCCATCTAATAAAGAAGCAGCCATGGTACTGCAGCTACAGAGTGTTGCAGAGAGGTTCATGCCGCTGTTTGTGTAGGTATATGCCCCAATTTAGTGCGAGAAGCGCACTGTTGTTGTGCTCCAAAACAGGGCGTTTTCCTGGCGCCATCGCTAACCCATTGTTCTTATTGAGTTTATTAACTGGCACGCAACCTGCACTAGGGAAGACTCACAGCATTCATGGTCAACCATGGTGCAGTGTGAAACCAAGGGGTTAGAAAAAATATTGACCAGTTAAGGGTCGCAAAGGAGAACACATGAGAGCTTTTAATAAATTTATCGCCGCCGCTACGCTTGCATCAAGTGCAATGATGACGTCCAGCGTTGCCAGTGCCGATGTGTCGTACAACATCGGATATGCATCTGAATATCACTTCCGCGGTATCTTGCAGAAGAATTCGTCAGCCAGTGTTGGCGCAGACTTCGAACAAGGCGGGTTTTACGCCGGAACTTGGGCTGCAGACGTGGGTGACGGTCTGGAAGTCGACGGATACTTCGGCTACGGCATTGAAACAGATGCAGGCTTGACTGCCAGCCTTGGTTTCACCGGCTACTACTATACGGGTGAGTTCGATGACACCTATGAAGAAATCAACCTGAACCTCGGTTACAGCCTGTTCAGTCTTGAATACAGCGTTGGTGAATACGATAACTTCAGCGGTCCTGATCTGGATTACGACTTCCTTGCAGCTACCGTTGCTCTGGAAAACGGACTCTATGGCACGTATGGCACTTTCGGCAAAGATTTTGACGGCGATTACATTGAACTGGGTTGGGGCACCACTGTGTCGGAAATCGACCTTGGTATTGCTCTGATCCTGGCCAGCGACGAGCTTTCTGATCAGTTAGACAGCGGTGGTAGCCCGACTGAAAGCGAGTCCGTTGTATTCACCATTGGGAAAACTTTCTAAATAGCGCTTTTTCTGCCGCTAGCTCACTGCAGCACCGTGAGTTAGTGGTATCTCTAAGCCACTAATTATTAGAAAATCCTAGGGATGCGAGTTGAGATGATCTTCCACAAAGCCTGTCTGGCACGCATCCCCAACTAGGAGATAAGAAAACATGAAATTAATCACAGCCATTATCAAGCCATTCAAACTGGATGATGTGCGCGAAGCCCTGTCCGAAGTCGGCGTCCAAGGGATGACGGTTACGGAAGTCAAAGGCTTTGGCCGACAGAAAGGCCATACAGAACTGTATCGCGGTGCGGAATATGTCGTCGATTTTTTACCCAAGGTGAAAATTGAGACGGCGGTAGGTGACGACATGCTTGAACAAGCGATCGAAGCCATTACCAAATCAGCCAATACCGGCAAAGTGGGGGACGGCAAGATCTTCGTGACAGCGTTGGAAGAAGTCGTTCGTATTCGAACCGGGGAAACCGGCGTCGACGCGGTTTAACGCTCGGCAATCACGGAGAAAATTGTGGAAGATCTAGTTCAACTCAGTTATTCAGTAGACACGCTCTACTTCCTGGTCATGGGCGTGCTTGTCATGTTCATGGCACCCGGTTTTGCCATGCTCGAAGCGGGCATGGTGCGGGCTAAAAACACGTCCGAAATCTTACTTAAAAACGTCGCTCTGTTTTCGATTGCGTCCATCATGTATCTGGTGGTTGGTTACGCCATCATGTACGGCGATGGCAGCGGTTGGATGCCTGGCTTTGGCTTCCTTATCGGTGCAGAAAACACCGCCGAAGAAGTGCTTGCCTCAGGTGGTGACACTTACTACTCAGCGCGTTCAGACTTCTTTTTCCAGGTTGTCTTTGGTGCAACCGCCATGTCCATTGTGTCTGGTGCCGTGGCTGAACGTATGAAACTCTGGGCATTCCTTGCCTTTGCAGTAGTGATGACCGGCTTCATCTATCCCGTCCAGGGCTTCTGGAAATGGGGTGGCGGTGGCCTCGACGAGCTGGGCTTCTTAGACTTTGCAGGCT
>CBDUMB010000092.1:0-9169 GCA_965368205.1 uncultured Pseudomonadaceae bacterium
TAGCCTCTAGGAAAAAACGTCAGACAACGGTGCTGATCAGGGCCCTTCTTGCTGCCATTGTGTTGTGCGCAGGACTAACAATCCATGCGCAAGCAGCACCCGAGCAGCTGCATCTTTTGATACCGGGTGGCGCTGGTGGCGGTTGGGACCGCACCGCCCGCGGGGTGGGCACAGTGCTCAGCAGAACCGGCCTGATCAAACAAATACGCTACGAGAACATGTCTGGTGGCGGTGGCGCCCGAGGCATTGCACATCTGCTGGAACGTCAATCACCCCATATGCTGATGGTGAATTCCAGCCCCATTGTCATCCGCTCCCTGCAGAAAGCCTTTCCACACTCTTTTCGCGACCTGACGCCAGTGGCCAGCGTCATTGGTGACTATTCTGTTATTGCGGTGCGTCGGCAGTCACCGATCCAGAGCATCAGCGCCCTGGCTGCTGCGCAAAAACAAAACCCCTCACGTATTGCAATTGCCGGCGGCTCCATAGCCGGCAGTACAGACCACATCGTTGCCGCTTTAGTCTTTGCCGGCTTTGCTGCCGAGCCGAAGAGCGTGAAATACATTCCTTATGATGCGGGGGGCAAAGCCATGGCGGGCCTGTTATCCGGTGAGGTACAGGCGCTGTCTTCCGGGCTGGGCGAAGTCATCGATATGGCACAACAGGGATGGGTGAACATATTGTGTGTCACATCTGCAGAACGTCTGAACCTGCTGCCGGATACACCCACTTGCCTGGAAAGTGGCGCCCGGGGCGCCGTGTTTGCCAACTGGCGTGGATTTTTTGCCAGTCCCGCAATGCCGGCATCACAGGTGCAGGCTTACGCGGAGGTCCTTGCACAAATGTACGACACAGATACCTGGCGGGAAATCGCGGACAATTATGGATGGGTGGATCTGTTTTACGCGCAGGCCGATTTTGCAGAGATGTTGCATCAGCAGGAAACCGACATCAAAGCGCTCATGATTGAACTGGGCTTATTGTGACCTTCAATCACGACCGTGCAGGCGGCTGTATTCTCCTGGCTTTCTGTTGTGCCTACGGCCTCCTTGCACTGGATATACCCAGCACCACAACGCAGATGGGTTCTGCCTTCAGCGCCCGCACCATGCCTGCCGCGCTGGCCATTGTCGGCATCATCCTGTCGCTGGCGCTGATTTTGCTTCCCGGTAGAGCGCAAACCAGCAGCCAGGCGCCCATCTACTGGCGCAAGGGTGCCGCATTTATCGTCTTGATGAGCCTCTATGGCCTGGCCATCCGCCCAGGTGGATTCATTGTTGCCACCATTGCCTTTCTCGCCGCTGGTTTCTGGCTCCTGGGCGAGCGCAAAGTGATGACCCTGATCATACTGCCAACTGCTGTCGCGGTATTCTTCTGGTTCTTACTCAGTGAACTCCTGGGTGTATACGTTGCGCCGGGGCCTGCTTTCTGGCGCACTGATGTCTGACAGGATCCCGCCATGTTAGACGGTATTTTACTGGGGTTAAGCACCGCCTTCTCCGCCGAGGCCGTTTTGTTCCTGGTTGGTGGATGCCTGGCTGGCACTTTGATCGGCATGTTACCCGGCCTGGGTCCGATGACGGCAATTGCCCTGATGATACCGATCGCTTCAACATTGGAACCCACCACCGGCATCATCATGATGGCCGCTGTCTATTACGGTGCCATTTTTGGTGGTTCGACGTCTTCGATTCTGATCAACGCGCCTGGCGTGGCCTCCACCGTAGCATCAAGCTTCGATGGTTACCCCATGTCACAGCAGGGACACGCTGGTAAAGCACTGGCCATTGCCGCTGGCGCGTCTTTCTGCGGCGGCATCATCGGCGCCGTATTGCTGATGTTAGGCGCGCCGGTACTGGCAAAAGCCTCCCTGCTGTTTCAATCCAGCGATTATTTCGCGTTAATGGTTCTGGGGCTGGTCAGTGTCGCTGCGTTTGCGGGCAATGGCGGCCTGATCAAGGCCCTGCTGATGACCACTGTTGGTCTTATGTTGTCAACGGTAGGCACCAGCCAGGCCCAGGGTATAGAGCGATTCACTCTGGGCAGCATTGACCTGATTGACGGCATCTCATTTCTACTGCTGGTGATGGCTACTTTTGCACTGGCAGAAGCTTTGCTTGCAGTGCTGCGCACGCCCGCTTCACAGTTGCAGGTCGTGGAAAAAAGCAAACGCAAAACACTTGGCAGCATGCGTGTCAGCGCAGACGAGATACGCGACATTTCACCCACGGTCGCGCGATCGTCTGTCCTGGGGTTTATCATCGGGCTGCTGCCAGGCGCTGGCGCAACCGTCGCCAGCTTCCTTGCCTATGCATCTGAACAGCGTATCGCCCCAGCCAATCAGTCACCCGCATTTGGTGCCGGTGCCCCCCGAGGGTTGGCCGCACCAGAAGCTGCCAACAATGCAGCAGCTACAGGTTCGTTTGTGCCTTTGTTAACCCTGGGTATACCCGGCTCAGGTACAACCGCTATTCTACTTGGCGCCCTCATTGCCTACGGCATACAACCAGGCCCGATGCTGTTTATCAACGAACCCGCCGTGTTCTGGGCCGTCATCGTCTCCATGTGGCTGGGTAACGTTGTGCTGCTGGTATTGAACCTGCCGCTGATACCCTATATCGCCAGGATTCTGATGGTCCCCGGACGACTGCTGTTACCACTGATTATGTTTTTCTCAATCATTGGCGTGTATCTGGTGAGTTTCAACACCTTCGATATCCAACTCATGGTGCTGTTTGCAGCGGCTGCCGTTGGCTTGCGATTGCTTAACTTCCCGATGGCCCCGATGATCCTCGGCTTCATCCTCGGCGGCTTGATGGAAGAAAACCTGGGACGCGCACTGCTGATCTACGACAACAACTGGTCATTCCTGTGGACCCGCCCGCTGACATTAGGCATCTTGCTGCTGGCCGCCGTGGCACTATCGGTGCCGCTGCTCCGCACATTCTTAAACCGCAAAGAAGGACATGAAAATTGAGCTTGAAAATCGTATCGGATGTAATGAGTTTCGGCGGGCGCCAGATTCGATATAAGCACAACTCGCCTCTGCTGCGCTGCGACATGCATTTCTCGGTTTATCTGCCACCCGAGGCGAACCACGGCCCGGTACCCATTCTGTACTGGCTGTCGGGGTTGACCTGTAACGACGAAAATTTTGTGCAGAAGGCTGGTGCTCAGCAATGGGCCGCCCAATACGGTATTGCCCTTATCGCACCTGATACAAGTCCGCGAGGAGATGGCGTACCCGACGACCCTGATGGTGCCTACGACTTTGGTCTGGGTGCCGGCTTCTACGTCGACGCCACCCAGGCGCCCTGGTCCGAACATTACCGCATGTACAGCTACATCACGGTTGAACTGCCGGCACTGCTGGCAACCATCGAACAACTGGACACCACCCGCCAGGGCATTTCCGGCCATTCCATGGGCGGCCACGGCGCATTGACCATAGGGCTGCGCAATGCAGATCGATTCCGCAGCATTTCCGCGTTTGCACCGATCAGTAACCCCAGCAACTGCCCTTGGGGACGTAAAGCCCTGGCAGGCTATCTGGGCCAGGAACAAACCGCCTGGCGACTCTACGACGCCTGCGCTCTGCTGGAAGACAAAGCGCCAACGATGCCTATCCGCATTGATCAGGGTGATGCAGATGCGTTTCTGGCGGAGCAGCTTGCGCCGGATCAATTTCTTCGCTTGTGTAAGATGCGCAATCTTCCACTCACCTATGAGTGGCAGGCGGGCTACGATCACAGCTACTTCTTTATCGCCACTTTCATGCGCGAACATATTCAGTTTCACGCCCAGTATTTAAAACGGTGAAATATCTGCAATCGAGCGACGGATAATCACTTCGAGATCGTATACTCCAGATGTACCGTTCACACGTTCATCACCGCAGTAGTCAAACAATCTTCAAATGATTTTTCGCACCTTTCTGATCATCAGCCTCTGCAGCACCCTCACCGCGTGTCTCGCCCCACGCGATGGTGGTATGGCGGAGGTTGCAAACCTGCCGACGGCATGGCCCCAGGTAGATCAGTCCACACAATCGCCTCCTGAAGCCTGGCTGACAACCTTCGACGCACCCTACTTAAACGCCTTGGTCGAACAGGCGGTCAGCGATAATTACGACCTCAAACAACAGGCAATCGCGGTTGAGCGGGCGCAAATTCAGGAAAGGCTGGCCCGCGCGGACCGTCTGCCAAGCCTGAATCTCAGCCTCAGCGGACAGCGATTTCGCCCACTTGGCGAGCTCTCCGGTATTTCTGAACAGGTTGATATCGCCGCCACCGCAAGTTTCGAAATCGATCTGTGGGGCAAACTCAGCGATCGCCAACGCCAGGCACAACTCAACCGGGCGGCAGCGGAGATGCGCTACCTGACGGCACAACGTGCCCTGGCAGCCAATGTGGTGCGGGCGAGCTTTAATCTGATCTCAGCAGGACAATTGCAGCAGGTGTTCAACCAGCGCCTGAGTAATCTGCAACAGGGTCTGGACGTCATCGAAAAAGGCTATCGCAGCGGCCTGAACGAAGCCCTGGATGTTTATCTGGCTCTGAATACGGTAGAACAGGAACGGGCAAATGTAGCCAATCAGCGCCAGGTCAGTTTTGAAGCGCGCACAAATCTCGAGCGGCTGCTGGCCGAATATCCCAGTGCACAAATAAGCGTAACTCAGGACCTACCTGCCCTGCCTGCGTTACCGGCAGCTGGATTACCCGCCGATCTGTTACAACGCAGACCGGATATTCAGGCAGCCTGGCTGGATCTACTCGCCGCAGATGCTGAACTTGCTGTTGCACACAAGAACCGCTTTCCCTCCCTGGACCTTACGGGCAGTGTGCGGGATGCGGACTCTGCAGTCAGCCGGCTGCTCAATGGTGGGCCTCTGGCCTTCACTGCAGCCGCCAGTCTTTTTCAACCGATATTCCAGGGCGGCAGATTAAAAGCGTTGGAAGAACAGGCGGCACTGATTGTAGAGCAGTTAGAACAGCGTTATCTGGATGTTGTATTCAGCAGCATTGCGGAAGTAGCAAACGAACTGAACCGCTCTGTGACGCTAAACGATCGATATAACGCCATTGTGCAGGCGGAGGTTAATGCCAGTACCGCCCTGACCCTTGCTTTTGACCAGTATCAGAAAGGCCTGGTGACGTTTACGACGGTACTGGACGCCCAGCGCCGCGCCTTCGACGCTCAAACCGCTGTGGTTCAGCTTCGCAATCAGCGCTTACAAACACGGGTAGCTTTATTGCTGGCTTTAGGTGGACACTACCAGTCATGATTAAAAAAATTCTTGTCCCGCTGATTATACTGATTGTGCTTGTTGGGGCTGGCAGTCTGATTTTGAACAATCCACCCAGCGTGCAACGAGGCGGCCCACCTGCAGGACCACAAACTGTGGTTGAAGTCATTCCCGTCACCAGCCGCGACTATCAGATCAACGTCAGCAGCTATGGGACGGTGCAGCCGCGTACCCGCTCTATTCTCATCG
This sequence comes from uncultured Pseudomonadaceae bacterium, assembly GCA_965368205.1. Lineage (GTDB taxonomy): Bacteria > Pseudomonadota > Gammaproteobacteria > Pseudomonadales > Azotimanducaceae > UBA4421. Next base: position 5,495 of record CBDUMB010000092.1, read on the forward strand.
CCCAGGTGCGCGGTCAGATTGTCGATATTGAAGCTGACTTCCGCGCCGGTGGCTTTTTTGAGGCGGGTGATACTCTGCTGACCATCGACCCACGCGATTATGAAGCCGACGTGCAAATTGCCCAGGCCACGCTGATGGATGCGCTGCAGGTACAGGCACAGGAAGAAGCGCGGGTGGAACAGGCGCTACAGGACTGGCAACGTCTTGGCCAGCCTGGCGAAGAACCATCTGAACTGGTCCTGCGTCAGCCCCAACTACAGGCGGCAAGGGCACGGGTAAGCTCCGCGCAGTCAGCGCTCACCAAAGCCAGACTTGATCTGGAACGCACCACCATCACCGCTCCGTTTTCAGGCAGGGTGCTCAGGCAGATGGTCGATTTAGGTCAGGTGGTCACCGTGGGTGCTCAGCTTGCCGAAGTATTTGCCACCGACTATGTTGAGATCAGGTTGCCGATCCGCAATGCAGACCTTGAATTTGTAGAATTGCCCGAGAACCAGAACACCGTCGCCCCGTATGTGGAAATTAAATCCAACCTGGGTGGCGAAACCACCTGGCACGGGGAAGTGATCCGCACTGAAGGGGCCATCGACGCCGTCGCCCGACAGTTACATGTTGTGGCGCAGATCAACGATCCTTTTGGCACGACCAATCCCGTTGCCAAGCCCCTCAAGATAGGCGAGTACGTGACCGCTGAGATAAGCGGCAAACAGCTGCAGGATGTTATTGTGATCCCAGGCAACACCATCTACCAGAACAGTTATGTTTATGTGGTTGAGAACGACCTGTTGCAGCGGCGCGATGTCGAAATCGCCTGGTAGAACGGGGTTGACGCCATTATTGCAAAAGGCCTGATGGCCGATGAATTACTGGTCACAACGCCGCTGGGGCAAATCACGTCGGGCACTGCAGTGCGCATAGCCGGTGAACAGGACGCAGCCCGCATTGCGCGTAACCGACCCGGGCAATCCGCCGGAGCAGCAAATTGATCGCCTGGTTTGCACGCAACGACGTTGCCGCAAACCTGTTGATGATCACCGTGCTGTTGCTCGGCGGCTATTCGCTGCTGTATGGCACCGCGGTTGAAATTTTTCCCAGCACTGAACCTGAAACGATCCGCATCCAGGTGCCCCTGCGCGGTGCCACACCGGAAGACGCCGAGCTGGGGCTTGCCGTACGCATCGAGGAAGCCATAGAAGGCCTTGATGGGGTAAAAAGACTCACCAGTGTGTCCGTTGAAGGCAGTTCAACTGTCTGGATCGAAGTGAACGAAGACGCCGATCCCCGCGTTGTGCTGGACGAAGTGAAAACCCGCGTTGATGCCATCAATACCTTCCCTGCCGAAGCTGAAAACCCGGTCATCAGTCTCGCCCAGCGCAGCTGGGGTGTTATAACCGTCGTTATTGCTGGCGACTTCAACGAGGCAGAAATCCGTACCTACGCAGAACGCGTGCGCGATGACCTGTTGCGCATCGATGGCATCAGCCAGGTTTCTCTGGATGCGGTGCGTCGCTACGAGATAGCCATAGAGGCCTCCCAGGACCGCCTGCGTGAGTACAATCTGACGCTGGCCCAACTTGCGGCAGCCATCCGTGCCAGCTCAATTGATCTGTCTGCAGGTAACGTCCGAACCCAGGGTGGAGACGTGCTGATCCGCTCCAAAGGACAGGCTTATCGCCGTTCGGATTTTGAAAACATTGTGGTCAAAACCAACGAGGACGGCAGCATCATACGCATTGGTGATGTCGCTGATGTCAGAGATGGCTTTCAGGAAGATGCCATCAAAACCCTGTTCGACGGCGAATATGCCGCAATGGTGAATGTCGAAAGAGTGGGCAACGAAAGTGCACTGCAGGTGGCAGACGCGGTAAAAGACTACATAGCTGCCAAGCAGGATACCCTGCCCGTTGGTTTGTCATTACAGTACTGGGACGATGATGCTCAGCAGCTGCGAAATCGCCTCGGTGTACTCGGCTCAAGCGCACTGCAGGGTACTGTTCTCGTGATTGGCCTGCTTGCGCTGTTTCTGCGCCCAAAAATTGCGATCTGGGTATTTGTTGGCATCCCCATCGCGTTCATCGGTGCGTTCTCCCTGATGAACGTCTTTGGCATCACCCTCAATCTGATGAGTGCATTTGGATTCATTGTGGTTCTGGGCATTGTCGTCGACGACGCCATTGTCACCGGCGAGAGCGTTTATCGACGGTTGAAAATGGGCGAGTCTGGTCTGGAAGCTTCCGTAAACGGTACCAACGATGTGGCCATCCCGGTCACCTTTGGCGTGTTTACCACCATGGTTGCCTTTCTGCCTCTGACCTTCATCGAAGGCCGCTTTGGCACCATTATGGGACCCGTGGCCGCGGTTGTTATCGCTGTGCTGGCTTTTTCTCTGATTGAATCCAAACTTGTGCTGCCTGCCCACCTTAAAAACATGGGCAAAGGTTTTGACAGCGAAAAACCCAACCGTTTTTCAAAGTGGCAACAGTCATTTGCTGACGGCTTCGAAGAAAAGATCCTGTTGTATTACCGCCCCGCACTTGCCTTCCTGACACGACATCGATACGCAACCCTCGCCAGCTTTATTGGCGTTCTGTTTGTGGTGTTAACCCTCATATTCAGCGGCTGGACACGCTTCACTTTCATGCCTTCTATCCAGGGCGAGACGGCCACCGCGCAGCTGACCATGCCAGTGGGCACACAATTTTCAGTCACTGACCGCTACGTCGATCGCATGTTTGTGGCCGCAAAAAAGCTGCAGGAACAGTATGTTGACCCGGATACGAATGAGAGTGTTGTTAAACACATCCTTTCCAGCACTGGCTCCCAGCGGGGCTCATCCGGCTCTCAATTTGGACGTGTTCAATTCGAGTTGATACCACCGGAAAAAAGAACAATCTCTGTCACCACCAACGAACTGATCGCACAGTGGCGTAAGCTCATCGGGCCAGTGCCTGGGGCCGAATCACTGACATTCCGAGCAAACTTCTTCCGCGTAGGCGACCCCATCGACATCCAGCTCAGCGGCAACGATCTCGACACTCTGGCAGACGTCGCTGATCAGATAAAAACCCATCTGGACACCTACCCAACCGTCTACGAAATTGCTGACACACTGTCTGACGGCAAAGAAGAACTCCGTATTGAAGTAAAACCTCAGGGTTTTGTCCTGGGTTTAACCCGCAACGAAATTGTTGGGCAGGTCAGCCAGGCATTCCGGGGTTTCGAAGCGCAACGCATCCAGCGAGGCCGTGATGATATCCGTGTACTGGTGCGCCTGCCCGCTGAGGAGCGCGCAGATTTTGCCACGCTGGATGAAATGCTGATACGAGCACCTACAGGTCAGGAAGTGCCCCTGTCACATGTGGCGACCCTGGAACCGGGCAAAGGTCCGCAGCAGATCAAACGTATCGATCGCTATCGTACGGTGAACATCACCGCAGAGGTTGAAAAGGAAAATACCAACATGACGGTGCTGCAAAGTGAGGTGGCTGGGTTTGTAGACCAGTTGTTACTGCAGTATCCAGGCATCAGTTACCAGATGGAGGGGGAAGCCAGAGAACAGCGGGAATCTTTTGGCAGCCTGCAGAGCGCGATCTTTATCGTTCTGTTTGCGATTTACTGCATGCTGGCCCTGCCATTGAAATCTTATACCCAGCCGCTGGTGGTCATGTCAGTGAT
>CBDUMB010000093.1:0-9070 GCA_965368205.1 uncultured Pseudomonadaceae bacterium
AACTCGTGGCCGGTTTGCTTGCAGACCGCCTGCATGTCCTTCACCGAGCCGGGATCGGTCGAAAGAACCGCGAGCGTTTCGCCCGAGCCCATGGCCGTCAAGGCCTTCTTGGTGCGCAAGATCGGCAGCGGGCAGTTCACTGTTGCGACAATTGTTGGCGCAACGGTTGAAGATGATGCGCCGATTCAAAGCTACTTTATTTTAGGTGGTCTGGGACGCCTGTCTGGTCATCCGGTCGAACGATTTCGCGGCCAGCATATTGGTTTTTTACGCTTGAATGGATCTAAAGATATTGTGAGGTCTAAGGTGCCTCTATTTGTGGGTGCAAGTGTTGAAGTAGGCAACACCTGGAACAGTGCTTTTCATGAAGGTCCGGACAACTGGATCACGGCGGGGTCTTTGTACGCAGGTCTCAACTCGCCCATTGGCCCGGTTTATCTGGCGACGGGGTTTTCCGAAGGTGGTCAAAAGTCGATCTACCTGAGTCTGGGTAATCCGTTTTTAAATAGAGCCTATCGTCAGTTTGACTGATTCAGACATTGTTATGGCAGACTTGCATTGGACAGAAACAATGAGGAAAAAGCAGATGTTGCAGAGACCTGGTTTCCTGATGCTTATGACTTTCCTGGGTAGTGTAATTGCAGCGCCTTACAGCCTGGCCCGGGAAGAGCCGCTGCTCGAAACAAGTCGAGCGTTAGCACAGCGCTTTGCGTCGGAACTGCAGCTCGAGTTGAAATCAGCTCTGGCACAGGGTGGGCCGATACATGCGATCGACGTATGTAAGGAAGAGGCCCCAAGGATCGCATCAAAGCTCTCGCGCGAAACGGGCGCGAAAGTTGCCCGCACCAGCCTGCAAACGCGTAACGCGATTAATGCGCCAGAACCCTGGCAGGTTGAGGTCCTGATGAGTTACTTTCAGCCCGAGGTACAGGCCACGGATAGACGCGTGGAGTTCTATGCTGAGTCTTCAGGCGACGTGCGATATATGCAAGCCATCCGAACCGGCGGTTTATGTCTGACCTGTCACGGGCAGGTTCCGGAGGGTGATCTTGCCAGGCAGTTGGACCTTGACTATCCCTATGATCAGGCGAGAGGTTACGAAATCGGTTCTTTACGGGGCGCCTTCAGTATCACCTGGCCACAGCCCGGGGCTTATGTTGAGGGTGTTGACGAAGGTTGATAGTAAGGTTTGTCGCCGCTGATGGTGACACGACGCAGTAGCCGTTCATGGGGATAGTAGTCGCTGGCGGCATAGTGCTGTACAGCCCGGTTATCCCAGAAAGCAATTGAACCTGGTGTCCATTTAAAGCGGCACATGTATTCAGCGCGGCCGTGCTGGCTCAACAATTCCTGCACGATTGCTCTGGAAGCGTCTGCGCCAAGGGGTTCGTTGGTACGGTTATCGAACAAAGACTCGTGGCGTAGAAAGCCGCCGTGTATGTACAGGCTTGTTTTGCCGGTCTCTGGATGCGTGCGCAGTAGCGGATGAGAGACACCAAATGGGATGTCCCGTTTAATTTCCTCGACTAACGATTCCGGCCAGGCTTTGGCGCCGCGCCCGGAGATAAAAATGCGATAGTCGTTGATGCCTTCCAGGTACGCCAGTTTTTCTTTCAGTTCGTCTCTTAAACCATGGTATGCCGCTGCACTGTCAGCAAACAGCGTATCACCGCCGTAGGGAGGGACGACAATACATTGCGCAACCGAACCCAGAGACGGCTTTTCCATCCAGGTCACATCGGTATGCCAGCCGTTTTCCATGCCGGGGCTGTATTTATTGTGATGAATTTCCAGAATGTATGGATTCTTGCCTGGCGCGCCAAAAGGAAACGCGTCCAGGTCGCCAAACTCACGCGCGAATGCCACCTGCTGATCTTCGGTAAGATGTTGGTCGCGAAAGAAAATAACTTTGCGTTCCAGCAGAGTGGCGTGAACGAGGTCGATCAGGGCGGGGTTGGACAGCTGCTTCAGATCAATATTGTGCAGCACGGTACCCAACGTTAAGCCTAGGTGTTCAAATTCAACGCCCAACTGCTCAGCTTGTGCTGCCAGCTGGTCTGACACCGGCTGATCACCCATCGCCTCATACTCCAGCGCTACACCCAAGCCGGATAAGTTATGTTGCGGGAACAGGGTGCTGCGATCAGGTGTGTGCGATTTCGACGGGATGCCGCCATTGGATCTTGCTCGAGCGAGTTTAGCCGCTGTGGCGATCGCCTTCTGGTTGTAGGCTGCACTTGAATTCTGGTTACTCATCTCCACCTCGCGACCCGAACTGTATTTAATCTGCTCATACACTGCTTTTGCGGGTGACTTTAACGGGCAGATAAGTGTAGCCCTTCACAAACGAAGAAAACGTACGCTCCGGTTCAGCCTGTACTTCAATTTTTTCGAACCGTGCCAGAATCTCTTCCCATAGCACGCGCAGTTGCAGCTCAGCGAGCCTGTTGCCCATGCAGCGGTGTATGCCAAATCCGAATGACAGGTGTTGTCGGGCGTTGTGGCGTTCGATGTCCAGTTCATCCGCTTTATCGAAGACATCGGCGTCGCGGTTGCCAGACACATACCACATCAGCACCTGGTCGCCTTTTTGAATCTGTTTGCCGCCGATGGTGCAGTCATTGTTGGCTGTGCGGCGCATATAGGACAGCGGGGTTTGCCAACGAATCACCTCAGCGACCATTTTAGGAATCAGTTTCGGATTTGCGACTAATTTGTCGTATTGCTCGGGGAACTTATTGAGCGCGTAGATACTGCCTGACATGGTATTGCGTGTGGTGTCGTTTCCACCAACAATCAACAGCAGGAGGTTGCCCAGATACTCCATTGGCGGCATATCCTTAGTGTCTTCGCCATTGGCCAGCATCGACACAAGGTCGCTGCCTGGGTTGGAAACGCGTTCATGTCTGAGTCTGGTGAAATACTCAAGGCACTCCAGGAGCTCGTCGCGACGTTGCTCAATAGATTCCACAATTCCGCCAGGTTGGGGCACCGCGAAGGTTATATCTGACCAGCGTGTCAGCTTGCGTCGATCTTCGAATGGAAAGTCGAACAGGGTGGCCAGCATCATGGTGGTCAGCTCAATAGAGACAGTGTCCACCCAATCAAAGGTTTCTCCTTCCGGCAGAGCATCAAGCACGGTGCGGGTGCGCTCCCGGATCAGCGGTTCCAGATTGACCAGGTTTGCCGGAGCAACGACACCGGTAACGGTCTTACGCTGCACATCGTGCACGGGTGGGTCCATGGCAATAAAGGTGCTGAGAGACAGTGCCCCCTCCGGTAGTTCTGCGCCGACGGGGAAACCAAGCGTGATGCCTTGTGCGGAGCTGAAGTTCTGCCAGTCGGTATCTACGTTTTTGATATCTTCGTATTTAGTCAGCGACCAGAAACGACCTGCCATGTCAGTTTCGTTGAAATGTACCGGATCTTCAGCCCGCAAGCGCTCGAAACACTCCTGCCATCGATTTTCGCTGAACAGTCGAGGATTCACCGGAAGTAGATCTTCCAACGGAACGTCATAGGCTGACGGTAGCTCACCTTTTGTATCGGCGCCTGCAGCGCCAGGCATACCTGCCGGTGTATCAGTTGATGTAGATGAACGTGTTGAATTACTCATTTCGACGACCCTGAACAAAAATATAAATCTGAAAGCGCATGCTACCTAAGACGCTAATTTATCGCGATGGGGTTAATAAACATCTGCACAGATCCTCGCACCTTGGCTTGACCCAGGACAAAAAGAAACTCAAAGGCCTCATCGCGCACCAGTGGACCCGTATTCATAGTCTCCAGAACGTAGATGCCATTCTCCTTGAGTAGAATCACATGCCCCTGGAAGGGGCGCTCAGCATGTTGTGGTGGCACTACGTCCAGCCCCCAGGTATCAGCGCCAACGGCGACGACATTTTTACCCGCCAGGTAGCGCGCTACCTCCTCAGACTGACCGGGTTCACCGGATACCCATGCCTGTGGGTCACTCTGCATTTTGTTCTCGGTCCAACCGGTATGGAACAGCACCACATCACCCTCCTGTATGGGTGTGCCCTGTTTGGCCTCGACGGCTTGCACATCTTCCACAGTAAAATACTGACCTGCTGTCAGGTAAGGTTTGCCAAAGTGTTCTGCCATGTCCAGCACCACGCCGCGTGCGACCATGGGGGGTACTTTTTCGGTACCTAGTTTTTTCAACCCTGATATGTCTGCAAAGTCTTTTGCATCATTGCAGTTGTAATACATGCCCTCGTAGCCGAGATGACCCAGTCCATCCAGCTGTGAACCAATGCCAAACCAACCCTGGAAGATGTCATCGTTATAGGTTGCGCCCATATTTGGCCGTGCGCCCTCCTGTTGTCCCGGTTGTACAACCTGTAAAGATAAGCTGCGGGGGGCAAAGGCTGGCGTGGTTGAATCGATGGTGATGCCAAGGCTATAGGTTTGACCGGTTTTGATCAGCTGTGCTGCTTTCAGCACGGTTGCGGCATTGATCAGATTTATGTTGCCAATTTCGTCGTCCGGTCCCCACTTAGATGGCGTGCAAGCCTCTTCGGCCTGGGCAACAGTGACACCGCAGACCAACACAATGCTGATGACTAGTTTCTTCATGCTCTTCCCCTGATCGCTGCTGATTGAATCTGCACTTTAACCAGTTTTTGCAGGCACATGCACGCTCGGGTGTTGTGATCGACTTTGCTAAACATTTGAAGGACGTAGTTTATGATGGCGTCTTTGTGTCAGTAACAGGTAGACAATGACAACGGACAGTCAGACTTCGCCGCGCAGTATTCTGGTGCTTTCCTGCCCGGATACCACCGGTATTGTCGCTGCAGTCACCAGCTTTCTTGCGAGCAATAACGCAACGCTGGTGGAAGCGTCGCACTTCAATGACGAAACGACACAGCGCTCTTTCCTGCGCACTGTTTTTCACGACGATGGGCGTGGCATGGGGACCCTGGCAGAGCTGCAGGCGCGTTTCAAACCGATCGGCGACCAGTTTTCAATGGACTGGCAGTTCTATCCAGAAGAGCGTCCATTAAAAACAATGATCGCGGTGACAACGGCTGGCCATTGTCTCACCAGTTTGCTGCAGCGTTGGAGTGTGGGCAGTTTGCCCGTTGATATTGTAGGCATCGTCTCCAACCGTGATGCGCTTAAAAATCACGCCGATTGGCACAAAATTCCTTTTTCCTATCTGCCTATTGAGCAGGGCCATGAAGCCGAGCAGGAGAAAGCGCTGTTGGATTGTTTCCTGCAAAGTGAAGCCGAACTGTTGGTGCTGGCGCGTTACATGCGAGTGCTGAGCCCTGAGTTATGCGCTCAGCTGGAAGGCCGATGTATCAATATCCACCATTCCTTCCTGCCCGGCTTTAAAGGCGCGCGGCCTTATCACCAGGCGTTTAGTCGCGGTGTGAAAATTATCGGTGCAACCGCTCACTATGTGACCGGTGATCTGGATGAAGGCCCCATCATCGAGCAGGCTGTTGAACGTGTCGATCATGCGTTTACGCCTGCGGATCTGGTGAACCACGGGCGTGACCTGGAAAGCAGCGTATTAAACAGAGCTGTATTGTGGCACGCGGAACACCGTGTATTTCTAAATGGCAATAAGACGGTGGTGTTAAAGTAGCGAGCAGGGAATGTCGAAGACGGGGCGGCTTCGCGGGGTATCTGAGGTTGGAGCGATGCGGCCCGCTCAACTGAGCGGGCGCACCTTGTTATTGCTGTTCAGCAGGAAGCCAACAGCATGTTTTTACTACTGCAGATCGAATCGATCCAGACGCATAACCTTTGTCCAGGCGCTGACGAAATCCTGCACGAATTGTTCCTGTGCATTGTCGTAAGCGTAAACTTCAGCGATTGCGCGCAGCTCGGAGTTGGATCCAAAGATCAGATCCACAGGAGTTGCGGTGAACTTCGCTTCCCCGGTTGCTCTGTCGAAACCTTCGTAGAGGCCTTCTGCATCAGCTTTGCGCCATTGTGTGGACATATCCAGCAAATTAACGAAGAAGTCGTTGGTCAGCGTGCCGGGCGCGTCTGTCAATACGCCATGCGCAGTACCGTCCCAGTTGGTATCAAGTACGCGCATACCGCCTATCAAAGCTGTCATCTCGGGCACGGTCAGTTTTAACTGGTCAGCTTTGTCTACCAGCATTTCGGCTGGTGTGCGGTAGCTTGCTTCTGCATTGAAGTAGTTGCGAAACGCATCGGCTTTCGGCTCGAGTAACGCAAATGAAGCGACATCAGTCTGCGCCTGGGTTGCATCAGCACGACCTGCTGCAAATGGCACGTTGATTTCAACGCCTGCAGCCTTTGCTGCTGCCTCAACACCAGCACCGCCTGCCAGCACGATCAGATCTGCCAGTGAGATTTTGGCCTTGCCGGAGCGATTAAAGTCAGCTTGAACCTCACGCAAAGTCTGCAGTGCCTTTGCCAGTGCCTGCGGATTGTTCACCTGCCAGTCTTTTTGCGGTGCTAATGCGAGGCGGGCGCCATTTGCGCCACCGCGCATGTCGCTGGCACGAAAGCTCGATGCTGATGCCCACGCAACGCTGACTAATTCTTTTGGCGTCAAACCTGAGTCGAGGATGGTTTTCTTTAAGCGTTTTACATCACGGTCGCTGACCAATGGGTAGTCGACTGCGGGGATCGGGTCCTGCCAGATCAGTTCCTCTGAGGGTACCGCATCGCCAAGATAGCGCTGTCGTGGACCCATATCTCTGTGAGTCAGCTTGTACCACGCCTTCGCGAATGCCAATTGATACTCATCCGGGTTGGCCAGAAAACGTTCTGCTATGGCTTTGTACTGCGGATCAAATTTGAGTGCCAGGTCGGCAGTGGTCATAACCGGGGCATTGAACTTGCCTTCGACATGAGCATCCGGCACTGAGTTGTGCAGAGACTCATCCGTTGGAATCCACTGGATCGCGCCACCGGGTGAGCGAGTTTGTTGCCACTCGAAGTTCAACAGGTTCTGTAAATAAAGTGTGGTCCATTGGGTAGGCGCCTGTGTCCATGCACCCTCCAGGCCGCTGGTAACCGTGTCTTCTGAGTGTCCTTTACCACATTTGTTTTTCCAGCCCAGGCCTTGTTCCTCAAGGGCCGCACCGGCAGGCTCTTTACCCACACATTCGCTGGCTTTGTGTGCACCGTGCATTTTGCCGAAGGTGTGACCGCCGGCAATCAGAGCTACGGTTTCTTCATCATTCATCGCCATGCGTCCGAAGGCGACGCGGATGTTTCTGGCTGAACCAATCGGGTCGGGTTTACCTTTCGGTCCTTCCGGGTTGACGTAGATCAGGCCCATATGGGTCGCGCCAAGTGGTCGCTGCAGCTCGCCATCGCGGGTTTCGCGATCACTTGCCAGCATTTTTACTTCCGGGCCCCAGTAAACCAGATCCGGTTCCCAGTCGTCAGTCCGTCCACCAGCAAAGCCATAGGTTTCAAAGCCCATGTTTTCCAGCGCAACGTTGCCAGCCAGAATCATCAGGTCACCCCAGGAGAGGCTGCGTCCGTATTTCTGTTTTACGGGCCACAGCAGACGTCGGGCTTTGTCGAGGTTGCCGTTGTCTGGCCAGCTGTTGAGCGGATCGAAACGCATCTGCCCGCCATCACCGCCGCCGCGGCCATCAAGGGTGCGGTAGGTACCAGCCGCGTGCCAGGACATACGAATGAAAAATGGGCCGTAGTTACCGAAGTCTGCAGGCCACCAGTCCTGTGATTGGGTGAGGAGTGTGTCGATGTCTTTCTTGACTGCCGCCAGATCGAGTTGAGCAAATGCTTCCGCGTAGTCGAAATCATCGCCGAAGGGATTTGAGCGTGCATCATGGTCGCGTAGAGATGACAGGTTGAGCTGCTCCGGCCACCAGAAGTTGTTGGACCTGGGCTCACCCGCTGATACTGCACCGGTGCCACTGGTGCCCTGAGGTTTTGCCATGTCAGCTTCAGCTGAAGCCGGGTGGCTGGTTGCAAACAGCGCTACCAGTCCTGCAACAAGTGTCGCTTTGATTGGAATGTGTATATTCATTGCGTTTTTGATTACCTTTTTTGAGGAAATGCCATAGTTACGGAGACGATCGGATAATAGGCTTCTTTCGCTGGTAGATGAAATTGATTGTTTCGATCGGTACGATTGGCAAGGTCTATTAGTCCGATTTTGCTGTTCTGCGCGGTAGCGTGGAGAATGCTGCAGACTATTTTCTGGGGAGCGGGACAATGAGTATTCGCGCAAACGTCATTTCTTTCATTCTTCGCCGCACGCTTAAAAAACGAATGGCTTCGTTTGATGACCCGCTGGAACTGCGCGGGCAGGCTGGAGCAACTATCGGCAGATTACCTGCTGAAGTGGTCACTGAATCCGTGAATGCTGATGGCGTTGGCGCGCAATGGGTAAGTTGGCAGACGACATCTGTTGATGCGGCGCCTGGCGATACCGTTTTTCTATATCTGCACGGTGGTGGTTATGTTTTTGGTGGGCCAGACAGTCATCGTGGTTTGGCTTGGCGACTTGCCAGACAGTGCGCAAGCAAAGTGCTCGTGGCAGATTACCGCCTGGCGCCTGAGCATGTTTATCCGGCTGCTGTGGAAGATGCGATAACCGCCTACCAATGGCTCTTAGCTCAGGATATTCCCGCGCAGAACATTGTGGTTGCCGGTGACTCAGCCGGTGGCGGCCTGTCTGTTGCCCTGCTTGTGAAGCTCAAAGAACTGGGTTTGCCTCAACCGAAAGCGTGTGTCTTGTTTTCCCCCTGGACGGATTTAACCCTATCTGGTGAAAGCATTGAGGAAAATGCAGAGAAAGATGCGATGCTGTCCCCGGCTGCATTAGAACGTTTTCGCGATTTGTATCTTGGAGGTCCTGGCGGCATTGATCCCCGCACGCCATTTGCATCCCCCTTGTTTGCCGATCTTTCTGCGCTACCCGATACCTATGTGCTGGTCGGTAGTGAGGAAGTGCTGCTGGACGATTCGAAACGTCTTGTTGAAAAGCTCAACGAAGCGGGTGGCCGGGCGACGCTGTCGGTATGGCCAAAGATGCCGCATGTTTTTCCCCTGCTGGCACCGTTCCTACCGGAGG
>CBDUMB010000094.1:0-9062 GCA_965368205.1 uncultured Pseudomonadaceae bacterium
AAAGCTCACGAAACAGACTGGACTTGCCGATGCCAAACGGGCCGGAGACCACCAGAATACGGCGCGACCACTGACTCAGATGGCGCAGGTGGTCCAGGTGGGTCTTCCGATCCGCGCCGGTAAAAAAACCTTCCCGCGGCGGGGTAAACGGATTGTGCGACAGCCCTAAGAAAGTTTTCTGATTCATTGCTGCACCATCAACTCGTTCAGCTGCAGAACTCATTGAGTACATCTTCGAGATGAGACGCATCAAAGCGGTCAGTTACCAACGCCGTTCCTATTTCAGCACTCAGGACAAAACGAAGTTTGCCATCAGCCGCCTTTTTATCCATGCCCATAGCGCTCAACATGTCCGCCACCGATGCCGGTTCAGAAAGGCTGACCGGCAGATCAAAGGCAGCCAGCAGTGCAATCAACCGTTGCACCTGCTCTGCCGGAAAATCATAGACTTTCTGCGAGAATCTAGCGGCCATAACCATGCCAATGGCCACCGCCTCGCCATGTAGCCAGGTGCCATAACCGGCCAGGTTTTCTATGGCGTGACCAAAAGTATGCCCGAAATTCAATAGTGCACGCACACCGCCTTCGCGCTCATCCCGGGCCACAACGTCTGCTTTAATTTCACAGGAGCGTTGAATCACATGCGCCAGCGCTTCGGGAGAACGTTGCTGCAGAGAGGTGACGTTGTTCTCCAGCCAGTCGAAAAAGTCAGCATCAGCGATCACCCCATACTTCACAACCTCAGCCAAACCTGCCGCATACTCCCGGGCAGGCAGGGTGCTCAGCACACCGCTGTCGATGACCACCGCCCTGGGCTGATAAAACGCGCCGATCATATTTTTCCCGGCAGGGTGGTTAACCGCAGTTTTTCCGCCCACAGATGAATCAACCTGAGCAAGGAGCGTGGTCGGAATGGCCACAAAATCTACACCGCGCTGAAAGGTTGCCGCCACAAAACCGGTCAGGTCACCCACCACACCACCACCTAACGCAATCAGACACGTCGTTCGGTTATGCCGATGCTGCATGAGGAAATCCATTGCTGCCTGATAAGTCGCCAGGCTTTTGAACTGCTCACCATCACCCATCACAAACGTATCGACCTGACGGCCTGTGAGCGCCTGGCGCACCTGATCGCCGTATAACTGATTGAGGGTGTCATTGGTAAACACAACAACCTGCTGGCTTTTAATAATATCCTGCAAAAAAGCCTGCAAGGTGTCCGGCTGCAACAGTCCAGTGCCAATCACTATCGGGTAGCTGCGTTCCGCCAGTTCAACTCTTACTGTGTGCACTTTATTGTTTTACCTGTCTATTCAATATGGTGATCAGCGCGCAACTGCGTAACAATTTTTTGCACGAGGCTTTTCACACTTTGCTGATCCGATATAAACCGATAATCAGATATTTCGTCGTATAGTGGTGCTCGTTCGCGCACCAGCTTGGTCAGAATCGCTTCCGGGTTATCACCCTGCAACAGCGGTCGCTTTTTATCATTGCGGGTACGCGCTAACAAGCGGCGCAGAGGACAATCCAGATGAATAACAATGCCGCGCGTAGCGAGATTCTGGCGATTCGCAGCGCGTTTTACGGCCCCACCTCCTGTTGCCACCACAACGCCCCGCATTTGCGAGAGTTCATCAATAACGTGCTCTTCGCGATCGCGGAAACCTTTTTCTCCTTCAACATCAAATATCCAGGAGACTTCAGCGCCAGCGCGCAATTCAATTTCAGCATCAGAATCGTAAAACGGCATTTCCAGTGTTTCAGCCAGGGTTCTGCCAACCGTTGACTTGCCGACGGCCATTAATCCAACCAGAAATATATTTTTTTGTGTCATAAAAAACGGCGCCTAAGGGGCGCCGTTTAGTGTACACCGTTGCGCGGTTATCGCGCAGTCGATTTACCTGTCAGTCAGGGCATCCGAGATAATTCGCGGAGTGATGAAGATCAACAGCTCCTGCTTGTCATCGCGCTCTACTGTGCGCTTGAACAACCGTCCGACGTAAGGGATGTCACCCAGAAATGGGGTCTTGGTGGTCGAGACGTTTTTGTCGGTCTGGAAAATACCGCCCAATACAATCGTCTGACCATTGTCTACCAGAACCTCGGTTTGAATTTCGTTGGTGTTGATTGATGGCACACCGTTGAACACCGTACCCACCGTATCCTGCTTCACATTCAACTGCATGATGATGCGATCATCAGGGGTAATCTGCGGGGTTACTTCCAGAGACAGCACAGCATCTTTGAAAGAAGTTGAGGTTGCACCACTGCTGGTGGCTTCCTGGTATGGAATCTCAACACCAGACTCGATCACAGCTGGGCTCTTGTCAGCGGTGATGACCTTCGGACGGGCCACAACTTCTGCATGACCGTCTGTCGCCAGAGCCGACAGCTCAAGGTCGACCAGATAACCTGCCCGGGTAATACCCAGACCGATACTGGAAGCGCCTGCCTGAGCAACACCCAGGTCAACAACCAGGTCGCCGGGTACCGAAATATCACCGGTGCCGTCTACTAGAATATTGGAAAGCTCTACCAGGGTATCCAGCGAACCGCCGTAACGCACGGCTGTGCCACCGTTCTGGTTGATGCCACCACCACCCCAGCGGATGCCCATCTGCTCAGCAAAGTTAGCATTTGCTGTGACAATTCGAGCCTCAATCAGAACCTGACGTACGGGCACATCAAGCTGTGCAATCACGCGACGGAACTCTTCAAGGCGATCAGCCGTATCGGTGAGGATGATGGCGTTTGTACGTTCATCAACAATCACGCTTCCGCGTTCAGACAACATGGTCTGACCTTGCGCGCCACCGCCGTTGAACAGGTTGAACAGTTCAGAGGCTGAAGCGTAGCGAATCTGTATGAAGTCAGTGCGTAAAGGTGCCAGTTCGGAAATCTGTTTCTGATTTTCCAGCTCAAGCTTTTCACGTGCGGCAATCTCTGCGGCCGGCGCTACCAACAGGACATTACCGACCTGACGCTGATCCAGACCCTTGGTCTTAAGGATGAGCTCCAGAGCCTGGTCCCAGGGTACATTCTTCAGGCGCAGGGTGATGCGACCACTGACGGTATCCGACGCCACCAGGTTCAAATCAGTAAAGTCTGCAATCAGCTGCAGGACTGAGCGTACTTCGATGTCCTGGAAGTTCAGGGATAGTTTTTCGCCGGTGTACTTAAAGATGTCGTCGCGCTGGCTCAGCTCTTCTTCAGTCATTGGCGTGACATCGATCGACATGGTGTTATCAGCTTGATAAGCCAGGTAATCGTAGTTGCCGGTCGCTGCTATGGTGAACACTGTGTTGTCACCTTCCTGCAGGGCATCAATGATTTGCACAGGTGTTGCGAAATCGGTGACATCCAGGCGACGGCGCAGTTCTGTTGGCAAGCTGGTATTGCGTACTTCTACGCGAATTCGGCCTGCATCACCTGAAACGTTAATAGGTGCTTTAGGGTTGCTGAGGGTCAGTACGATGCGACCTTCACCACCTTCACCGCGACGGAAGTCCACATTTTCAATGGTTGAACCGCGCATTCCAGCAGGCGCCGGGCGACTGTCATCGGCAACGTCCATGGTTTGTGTGTTACTTGGCTGGCCGGAACTTGCGGTACCCACAGTCAGATACAGGGTATTACCCTGCACACTGGTTTCGTAGCTCACCAGTTGGGTGAGGTTCACTATAGCGCGGGTACGGTCTTTGGTGCTGACCACCGAAACACGGCGAGCGTTACCAATACCGAGATTGTGATGTTTCTCATCCAGTGCACTGACCACACCCGGCAGGTCCAGCACGATGCGTGCGGGCTGCTCAATGGTATAGCCTTTGGGATCTGGCGGCGTACCGTCAAATTCCATACGTATTTCCGTACGATCACCAGGTAACGATGAAAAGTCGATGTTCTCCATCGTCACGGCCCAGCTCTGCGTGGCCACCAGGCTTATTGCGCCGGCTATACACAGCGGAACGACTCGGCTCGTCCATCCAGTAAAATTCTTAAACATCATCTTCATCCTTTATGCTCCAGCCGCCAGCGAAACGGTTCGCTCTCGCTCTACCCAACCACCGGTCCCGTCAGGAACAATTTCTATCAATTCAATGCCAGTATCGTTCACCGCCAGAATGCGTCCGTGATCGGTACCCATAAAATCACCAGGCTGTACCCGATGCACGCCGCCATTACCGTCTTGAATCAGAGCGTAGGTAACAGGACCTTGAGCCAAAGTACCCACCATTGCCAGACGACCAATGGTGAACTGCTCAAGAAACTGTTTAACCCGGTTAAAGTCAGGCGTGACCTTTGGCCCATCCTGGCGGTCAACCTGCTTCAATACAACTGGCGGATCAAACGGACTGCGTTTGTTACTGGCCAGATACTTGAACGGTTTAAATGTTTCAATCGGTGGCAGCGGCTCAATACGACCCTTCGGGCGTGAGTCCACTTCATCCATAAACGCATTCAGATCGGAATAATCAACGTTCGGGCTACAACCACCCAACATGACCAGAACAAACGCGCTCATCAATATCTTAGGCGCTCGCATTAACCCGCCTCCTCTAGATAACGATACGTCTTCGCGGTGATTTCCATACGCAGACCTAAATTGTCTCGTATAGGGTTAATCTGGAAGTCGTGCAGGGTCACAATCCGTGACAGGTTCGCAACGCCACTGACAAATGAACCAAGCTTGTGGTAATCCCCTTCAACAACGATGCTGATGGGCAGTTCAATATAAAATTCGGTTCGATTTTCGGGTTCCAGATCGATACTTTCGATGGTTAACTCATTGTCGATTGCCGTGCGTGTGATGTCTTCCAGCAATCCGGGCACTTCCGTGTCACTGGGCAATTGCCGCAACAACGCACCAAAGGCATCTTCCATCTCGCGCTTCTGCACGCGCAGCGCGTCCAGGTTGGCGGCGAGCCCAGCCTTATCTTCATACTCTGCGCGTAGATCAACCTCTTTAGCCTGCTCGACTTCGAGGTTTTTCTGCTTATCGGTCACATGCCAGTAGTAACCGACACCTAACACCAGAGCAAACAAGATTGCCATAAAGATGGCTTTTACAACGCCGGGCCACGAACCGATATTGTTTATATCAAGATCGCTGAAATCAACGGATTGAATCTGTTTGAGGGTATCCTGCATAGCCATTAGAGGTTCTCCTCTTCAGTGCTCTGCTTCGGATTGGATTGCAGAAAACTCAAATCAAACGTTGAAGCCTGCTCACCATAGTCCGAGTTTGTAGGATCTTCTTTAATGCTCTTGAGATTAGGCTGGGTAAACCAGTCTGATCCATCAAGGTTCCGCATCAATGCTGAAATCCTATTGTTAGATTCAGCGACACCCGAGACTGACAGCATGTTGCCTTCATACTCCAACTTCTTGTAATGCACGCCTTTAGCCAGCGTCTGCACGACCTCATCAAAGACACGCACAATAACCGGTCGGTTACCCTGCAGTTCATTGATAACCCGCATCCGCGCCAGCAGATCTTCACGCTGCTTACGCAACATCTGTATCTCCGCAATTTTCTCATCCAGAACTTTGATCTTTCCGGTTAAGAACGTGTTGCGACCCTGTTGGCCCTCAATCTCATTGTCCAGGTACATCCCTGCACCAAACACCAAAAATACGCCTACCAGCAGCACGGCACCCAGCTGAGTCAGAAACTCTTTCTGTTTGCGTTCGCGCTCCCATTCACGCCATGGCAGTAAGTTAATATTCGCCATTATGTGAAACTCCTCATTGCCAGACCGCACGCGATCATTAACGCCGGGGTATCGTTCGACAGGGCCTCAGCATCCACTCTGGACGCTAATGACATGTTAACAAACGGGTTGGCGATGATCGTGGGTGTACCGAGTTTAGACTCGATCATGTCACCGAGGCCTTCAATGGAGGCCGTACCTCCTGCCAGCACAATGTAATCTACGTCGTCATATTGCGAGGATGAGAAGAAAAACTGCAGGGACCGTGTCACCTGCTGCAGTACAGCTTCTTTAAACGGCTGTAATACTTCATCTTCGTAGTCATCCGGTAGACCACCTTGTTTCTTCGCCAAACCTGCCTCTTCAAAAGACAAGCTGTAGCGACGCTGGATTTCTTCTGTCAGCTGTTTGCCACCAAACAACTGCTCTCGTGTGTATATGGCTTTATCATCGGCAAGTACCGACAACGTCGTCATGGTTGCACCGATATCGATAATGGCGACCACCAGGTCTTCCGGGTTATCCCCCAATTGAGGCTTAACCAGATCGAATGCCCGTTTCATAGCGTGGGCTTCAATGTCAACCACCGCAGCCTTCACACCACCAAGATCGAGCGCCGCTTCACGCATTTCAACGTTCTCTTTGCGACACGCAGCCAGCAGCACTTCAACCTGCTCCGGGTTGCGTTCAGACAAACCCAGCACCTCAAAGTCGATGGCCACCTCATCTAAGGGGTAGGGAATGTATTGATCGGCTTCCACCGTGATCTGGTTTTCCATTTCGTCATCGGACAGCTCAGCGTCCATTTCAATGGTCTTGGTGATCACCGCGGAACCGGCAACCGCAACCGCCGCAGCTCTACTGCTGGTTTTGGAGCGACTGATAACACGTTTTATGGCATCACCTACACCCTCCACGTCGCTGATGTTCTTTTCAACAACAGCGTTCGGGGGTAAAGGTTCCACCGAGTACGACTCGACGCGATATGAGTTGTTGGTCTGTGAAAGCTCTAACAGCTTTACCGACGTCGAACTAATATCGAGTCCAAGCAGAATATTCGTTTTCTTTCCAAACAATGCCACGTTAAATTTCCTTAAATGGCGCGGGCACTTACGTCCTATACATGCAGCGAATCATTAAATAACAGACTCGACTTTAGAGCAATCAACGCCTAGCCTATTTTGCTCGCACTCCCACTCAAAATTGAGGTTAATTTGTGTCTGCCTTATGTCCGACATGTAGTTAGAATTTCCCTTTCATTTACAAGCCCAGCAACTTGACAAAATACCTGACACAAAAATCAAGCTCAGTCCTGCAGACTATTATGTGGCTCACCCTCGCAGGTTTATGTGCCGCAGTCCTCAGTCTAGCGGGGACCTATCTTTATTTGGATCCACAGATACCAAAACCAGAAACCTACCGTAACGTAAAGCTTGAAACCCCTCTGCGCATTTACGCAAAAAACGGCGCGTTATTGGCCGAGTTTGGTGAACGCCGTCTCATTCCCATAACCTTAGACCAAGTACCCCAACACTTCATCAACGCGCTTTTAGATACTGAAGACAAACGCTTCTATGAACATAGCGGCATCGACTTCATATCCCTGACCAACGATGCCCTGGCTCTGGTTGGGACATTTGTTACTGAAGGGGAGCTTGGCGGCGGTGCCAGCACCATCACCATGCAGCTGGCGCGTAATGTTTCTTTCAGTCTTGAACAACGCTTTTTACGCAAGTTCAAAGAAATGCTGCTGGCGCTGAAAATCGAACGGGAACTGAGCAAAGACGAAATCCTTGAGCTTTATATTAATTTAGTCCCTTTTGGCAAACGTGCCTATGGTGCTGAGGCCGCCGCACGCACCTACTATGGCAAATCGTTGCAGGCGCTGGAGCTTGCGCAACTGGCGATGCTGGCGGGCATCCCACAAGCACCCACCGCTGGCAACCCTATCAACGGACCCGAGCGTGCGCTGAAACGTCGTAACCTGGTGCTCTCCCGCATGCTGGCGCAGGATTCCATCACACGCGAAATGTATGACCAGGCCCGCAATGCACCGATATCCGCACAAATTTACGCCCGGGAGCTGGACGTACCCAGTCCTTACGCGGCGGAATGGGTTCGGCAGCAGGCGGCGGCCCTCCTGCCGGATCTGTATACCGGCGGCTATGAAATCGACACCACAATTGATGGCGATTTGCAGGCTGAGGCTATTGCAGCGCTGAGGCGAGGACTGCATAACTACGATGAAAAACATGGTTATCGCGGCGCAGAAGCCCGGGTGCCTGAGGATCTGCTGGCCCAACTGACTGCAGCAGCACCAGAACTGTTACTGGACCCTGCCGGCGACTACCCACAGGCACTGACTAACGAAGTTGCCAGCTTCCTGCAGTCCAAAGATCGATATGGTGGTATGGAACCCGCCATAGTTCTGGCTGTTAACGATGAAATTGCCGTTGTTCAGCACAACACGGATCTGCTGACTATAGTCAAGCTTGCTGACAGCACCTGGGCACGTACCTACATCAACGTCGATCGGCGCGGGCCTGCGGTGGACAGCCTGACCAGCGTCCTGGCGGTCGGCGATCAGATACGTCTACGCGAGAAAGTAGATGCCGAACAAGGCACTGTACTGGTGTTATCTCAGTTACCGGAAGTGCAGGGCGCGGTGATTTCCCTGGATCCGAAGACCGGTGCGGTGCGTTCGCTGGTGGGTGGCTACGATTTCTTTCGCAACCAGTACAACCATGCGCTGCAGGCTGCCCGTCAACCAGGCTCCGGGTTCAAGCCACTGGTTTACTCCGCTGCCATTGCAGAAGGCATCACACCAGCAGACATTTTCATGGATGCCCCACTGGTGTTTGACGATGAAAATCTGGAATCTCAATATAGACCAGACAACGATAACAACCGCTACAACGGTCCTACCCGACTGCGCGAAGCCCTGTATCGCTCTATCAATCTCGTTTCGATGCGGGTGTTGTTAAAGGCCGGTGCCGGTGACGTCATCGATCATGTGGCTAAATTTGGTTTTGATACCCGTACCTTCCCGCGCAATACGCAACTCGCCATCGGCGGCGGTACTATGGCTGTTACCCCCATCGAAATGGCCCGTGCTTATGCGGTTTTCGCCAACGGCGGCTATCTGGTGGATCCGCACATCATCACCCGGATTCGTGATGGTGAAGGTAACGAAATTGTTCGTGCTAACCACCCGGTGGTCTGCAAATCCTGCGAAGCAGAGTTATTGGCGCAAGAATTTGCCGAAGAGGCCCGCGACCAGCAGCCTCTGGAAGCCGAGCCTGCCAGTTTAGAAGCCTTACTGGCTGAATCGGAACTGGCTGAATC
>CBDUMB010000095.1:0-9037 GCA_965368205.1 uncultured Pseudomonadaceae bacterium
AGCTGAAGCTTCCTCATGCAGATGCAGCGACGTATCGGCCACCCGCCGAGCTTCGCTAAGTTGCTCAACCGATGCCGACCGGTCGGATAAGGATTCGATGGGCACGGACCAACGGTCATTCCAATAGGTATCAAAGGCCATGCTGATGTCCTGCACAACGGGTCCACCTAACAGCAATTCAAGGTCGCGAAAATTGGCAGTATCGTCTAGGCCAAAATATTCGTCAGCCAGATTACGTCCACCGACAATCGCCACCTGATTATCCACCACCATGGCTTTGTTGTGCATGCGATGATCAAGGCGCCTGAATTCAGCCAGATTAAGCAGCTGCCGGGTGACAAAGTTTCCAGCGCGGCGTTTGAATGGGTTAAACACGCGGTACTCAATATTCGGATGTTCTGCAACGGCCAGCAACAGTGCATCCTCATGGACAAGAAAGGTGTCATCAACAAGAATACGCACGCGCACACCACGGTCCGCAGCACGCAACACATGATCCAGTATCAGGGCACCAGCGGTGTCGAAGTGCCACAGAAAGGTTTGTACATCAAGGCTTTCGGCGGCGCCATCAATGGCCCGTAAGCGCCAGTCCAGGGCTGTTGGCCCATCATTCAGCAACACATGCCAGGATTGTGCAGCCGAACCATTTACGGCACGCCAAAGAGGCGTATTCGCCGGAGGGGTTGCGTACTCAGGAGTAATTTCCAGCGGCTTCAGAGTTGAGCAGCCAAACAGCGTTGAGCCGCCCAGCAGTGCGCACAGCAGCCCGAACAGCGCACTTCGATGCATCAGCACCCTAAATAACTCCAACCAAGACAAAGGCCCGGACTATTCATGTTCCGCGTGGATGCGGACGTGTTTAACGCTGTTGAAGACAATCTGCACATCAAAATTCGCAGCGCCATGGCGCTTCTTGATCAACACATCTTCCCCATCATCTCTTTCCACATGAAAAGCCTCCGAGGGTAATTTTTCACGTAATACTTTCGTAACGCGTTTGGCCACTGCATTCTCCGAGGTATCGTCTTCAACAGAAATGTGCACAGTTAGCGGATCCAGACCCTTGGGCGTTAATTCAATAACAATCTCGCCTGCTGAGTGGGCACCGCCACTGAACTCGAGCCGCCATTTATTCGAAGGGCTTGCAACTGCGACTGCCGCAGCACACAGCAGGAGAATAGAAACCGAAATTTTCTGGACGATATCTGTGTTGCTCATTGTCTTCCTCGTACTTTCTTCATACCTTGTGCCAGCTAAACACCATCGATAGTTACCCGCGATCAATTCGAACATGCCCAACCGCGGCTTTGCAACCACCCATTGTGATACCAAGAGACAATTAAACCATGCGCTTCTCTCTACCTCTTACTATTGCTATTTGTGCCGTTGCCCTGCTTGTTGCTTCTGATGCTACAGCAGAAGGTGAAGCCCACGGCGATCATCACGACGATCATGAGATAGAGGAAATTGTGGTCCAGGCGACCCGCTCGCGGCGGCGGCTTCAGGACGAACCCACCCGCGTAGAAGTTCTGAATCAGGAGGAAATCGAGGAAAAAATCCTGATGCGTCCGGGCAACATATCCATGTTGCTGGCGGAAACGGGCGGTTTACGTGTGCAGATCACGTCCCCGGCACTGGGTTCAGCCAACATCCGCGTGCAAGGCTTACGTGGCCGCTATACCCAGCTTCTGGCTGATGGCCTGCCGCTGTTTGGCGGCCAGGCGGCGTCACTCGGTTTGTTGCAGACACCACCCAGTGACCTCGGTCAGGTTGAAGTGATTAAAGGCTCAGCTTCAGCACTGTATGGCGGCCAGGCATTAGGTGGTGTCATCAATCTGATCTCTAAACGTCCGCAAGAACAGACAAGTGGCGAAGTGATTCTCAATGCCACCACGCGTGATGCGCAGGACATTTCACTCTACGGCTCCGCCCCGATTACCGGCGGCTGGCGCGGCACACTCCTGTCAACTTACAACCGCCAGTCAAACCAGGATCTGGATGACGATGGTTGGATCGACATGCCAGGTTATCAGCGCGCATCGTTGCGCCCGCGTTTGTTCTGGGACGGTGACAACGGCGAAAGCTTATTCGCAACTGTGGGTGTGATGACAGAAGAACGACGTGGAGGCACAACAAATGGGCGGCAACTGCCCGATGGAATGCCCTTCGCTCAGAATCAGGACACCGACAGAATTGATGCAGGCATCGTTTACGAGCGCCCTTTTGCAGATCAATCACAGCTCCAACTCCGCGCAGCTGGTGTGCAGCAGTCACATGATCATCGCTTTGGCAGCCTGCTCGAAGAAGACCGCCACCAGACATGGCTCACCGAAGCCTCCGTATTCACCGAAATGCTGGATACGTCCTGGGTCACCGGGGTTGCGTGGCAAACTGACAAGTATCAGTCAGATACCTTCCCCGACTTTGACTACACCTACAATTCGCCCGCGCTGTTTGCCCAGGTGGACAAAGACCTCACCCCAGACGTTTCTTTCGCAGGCAGCGTGCGCTGGGACAATCACAGTGAATACGGCGATAACTTCAGCCCGCGTTTGTCTCTTGTCTATCGCCCCGGTAACTGGACTGTGCGCGGATCCTGGGGCGGCGGGTTCTATGCGCCAACACCGTTTGTAGAAGAAACAGAAGCTGCAGGGCTTGCACGCCTCGCACCGTTATCCGGTCTGGATCGCGAAACTGTGACAACAACCGCTGTGGATCTTGGCTACGCAGCTGGCGGATTTGAAACCGGACTGACACTTTTTCATTCGGAAATTGATGACGCTATAAGATTGCAGACAATCGCTTCCGACCAGGTACAGCTGATCAACGTCGATGGAAATACCCGCACCCGCGGCGCAGAAGTACTGCTGCGTTGGCGTCAGGGACCTTATGTCCTGACAGGCTCCTATCTTTTTGTCGACGCAACTGAGCCTAACGAAGGCAACATGGGGCGCAGGGACGTACCGCTGACGCCAAAACACTCCGCTGGGCTGGTTGCCATGTGGGAAGACCACGATCGTGGCAGAGTGGGTCTTGAGGTGTACTACACGGGTACCCAACCGCTTGAAGACAACGTCTTCCGATCCAGAGGCAAAGCTTATTTTCAGGTGGGCATGCTGGGAGAGATTGTCCTGGGTCGCTACCGGGTATTCCTGAACCTGGAAAACATACTGAACGTACGACAGACTCGCGAAGACCCTCTGGTGCGACCCGACCGAGCGCCCGACGGGCGCTGGACGGTGGATGCGTGGGCACCACTGGACGGTTTTGTTGCTAATGCAGGCGTTCGCGTTCGCTTTTGATACGGCCAGGCAGCAACAAGATGCGCGTCCTAAACAGCTTGATGATGCCAGTCTAGACGGCTGATGACGCAATCAGCCGCGCAAGACCCGGATCCAGGACTAAACGAACGCCGTCTTTTGTAGATAGCGCGCGCGCATGTCGCTTTCTGGATACACACGCAAAAGCAACAGAGCCATCTTTTAACGTGTACCAGCCGACATAAAACCCAAGTACACGGGTTCCAAGATAAAGCTTTCTGAGCGCATATTTCTCATCGGACCGAAACAGAAACTTATCACTTACTTCGGGCTTCAAGTTATCGATTTTGTCGACAAACGAAGCGAACATGCAATTGATCCGCAGCCGGCCCTCTTCCACTTTAACCACGGCCTGCAGCTGGAACATCATAAGCAAAGCAATTACGCCTATGAAAAGAGAAAGCGTGATGGCTTCAAAAGTGCTCATTGAAGATAACAAGCCGATCAACAACATACCTACAGCTGCAGCGCCGGCTACCATGACCATGGAGCGCACCTGTGGTCGAATGACTATATCCATTACTCACCTCAACTACTTTGATATAGGAATATAGATCCTAACATAAACCAGCGCAAGCTACGAACATATGATTTTTTTTGTGAACTACTCGATTTTGAGCAACAGACTCGTCAGGTGAACTGTCCAAAACGGCAGGGATCTGTCGTCTGGTTTAGAGCAGCCCCTCAATAGGGAGTCTTCCAAGAATCGCGACCAGGCCGCGCTTGAACCAGCTTGTGTTAGGTTCAGTGCCTAGCTGCCTGGCTTCGCCGCTGCGTTGATCAATCCAGTAGATGCGCCCGTTCTCATCCAGACGCACTTCGTAAGCATGCTCTGGAGCGCCCGCAGCAAGCGCGGCTTCAACGTCTTCAGCAAGTTCCGGACTCTCAATAACAAAGCCCAGTTCCGTGTTTAAGTGCATGGATCGTGGGTCAAAGTTAAATGACCCGATAAAAACCCGCCGTCCATCAATGGCAAACGTCTTCGCATGCAGACTTGATGCAGAGCTACCAAAAGGTCCGCTTCCGGCCGACTTGCTTGCCTGCGCTGACAGACGCATCATCTCAAAAAGCTTCACCCCACCTGCCAACAGCGCCTTCCTACGCTTGGCATACCCAGCATGTACTGGCAGAACATCAGTGGACTCAAGTGCGTTGGTCAGAATTCGCACATCAACGCCGCGAGCTGCGAGTGCCACAAAAACATCTGTGCCCGCTTGGGTGGGCACAAAATAGGGCGACACAAGCACAACGCTGGATTCCGGTCGTGCAAGAATCGTTTCCAACTGACGCATCAGAAGACCGTCGCCGTCTATGTTACCCAGAGCTTTGGCAGGGTCATCTGTCACCATCTGCACATTGCTCCAAAGAAACGGCGCATTGCCTGACATCAAGGTCTCAAAAAACTCTGAGTTGCGGATGGCTTCGATATAATCCTGCGCTTCACGCTGATTTACCGTGTCCGCAAGCTCGGTGCCAACCCGCTGCGCCTCCATTGGCGTTAGGGCGGCTACGATGCTATCTGCCGGATAAGCTACAGGGCTCGCCCAGTACTTATCAAAATCCAGCGAGACCTCGTCAACAACCGGTCCCACAATCAGAGCGTCAAGGTCGGCTTTCAGAACCCCTGTGGTGGCACCAAAGTAATCGTCACCAATGTTGCGCCCACCGATAACCATCGCCTGGCTATCAGCTGTCATCGACTTGTTATGCATGCGGCGATTTAGCCGGGAGAAATCTGTAACGTATCCAAGAGCTTTCAAACGGCGATTTGAATACGGGTTGAACAGCCGTATCTCTATGTTGGGATGTGCATTTAAAGCAGCGATTTCATGGTCTAAACCGGCAGTGCCATTGTCGTCCAGAAGCAGACGCACGCGAACATTTCGCTCCGCTGCCGCCAGAAGTTCAGCCAACAATAACCTTCCGGTTGTATCGTCATGCCAGATGTAATACTGCAGGTCGAGGGTGCGTTCAGCCTTACGAGCCAACAACACTCGAACGGCAAACGCCTCACGAGGATTACTTAGAGGATATACCCCGGAATTGTCAGCGTGCACTTCTTTAAGTGGCGTGATGGCCCGCCCAAGCAGGGTGTCTCGTGTTTGAGCCGCAACTAGCGAGGTGGATGTGCGTCTGTCTTCATTGATATCAGGCAACGTGCTGCACCCGCTTAATAAACCTAATGTTGCAAGGAGCAGCACGCCAGCTAAACATACATGCACCCCCTTTAGTAAATGCGTCATCGGGATCCTGGGCATAACTGATCTATTCCGGCTCTGCCACTTTCACCATCAACTTGCCGAAGTTATCGCCGGTGAACAACATGCGAAAAGCTTCCGGCGCGTTCTCGATACCCTCTACCACGGTCTCGCGATACTTCAGTTTGCCCTCTTTAATCCACTGACCCAGGGCGCGCGCTGCCTCTTCAAACTCGTCGAGCCATTCGGTGACCACAAAAAATCGGTGCGCAGGTGGATTGTCTAATGCACCCAAGACCATTTCCGGCGTCCTGATATCATCGAAGCTGGTCGCGTTATAGGCAGAGATGAAACCGCAAATCGGCACACGTGCGCCGTCATTCAAAAGCGGTGCTACCGCGTCCAGCACAGCGCCGCCGACGTTTTCAAAATACACATCGACGCCATCCGGACAGGCCGCCGCCAGCTGCGCGGGAAAATCAGGTGCTTTGTAGTCTATACAGGCATCAAACCCCAGTTCGTTGACCACATAGTCGCACTTGGTTTTACCACCCGCCACACCCACAGTGCGACAGCCTTGAATTTTAGCAATCTGACCCACCACGGAACCCACCGCACCGGAAGGAGACCACTACCGTTTCTCCAGCCTTCGGCTGGCCCACACGCAACAAGCCAAAGTATGCCGTTTGTCCGGGCATACCAGTGACGCCAACAGCTGTCGAAATAGGCGCTAATGCAGGGTCACTTTTAAAAAGACGATTATCATCTGCTTTGGCTATGGCATAAGACTGCCAACCGTACATACCACTGACAATTGTGCCCACTGGGAAGTCGTCGATATTTGACGCCACCACCTGACATACCACCCCACCGGTAATCACATCACCAATTTCAAGTGGCTTGGCGTAGGATTTGCGATCGCTCATGCGACCCCGCATATACGGATCCAGCGATAACCATAAGGTGCGTAGAAGCATCTCGTCATCTCCGGGCGCGGTAACCGGCACTGATTGTATTTCGAAATTTTCATCCGTGGGCATGCCTACCGGACGGGATTTAAGCACTATGCGGGTGTTCGTGAGAGAACTGATATCGGTCATGAGATGAGCATCCTGTAATGATATTTAAGCGAGGGCGCCAGCCAACATATCGCGGGCGCTGGTAATGGCGTCAATATGAGCCGCCGGATTGGGCAATTTCTGATTCATAGTCACCATCGCCACGTGGGTGACACCTTTGTCCTGCAGCGACTTCACCTGATCAGCGGTTGAGTTAGAGGGAATAATACATTCGATACCAATACTGGCAGGATCACGACCTGCCTGCTTCGCAGTGGCGTGCACCTGCTCAATCTGGTTAGCCAGGTTCTTGTTCACAAATGGTATCCACCCATCTGCCAGACGTCCAACGCGATCGATCACCTGGGGCGCCATGCCGCCCAACCAGATGGGAATGTGCTTTTTCGGCGGTAAGGGATTCAGCCCAGCGTCCGTGATCTTGTGATGTTCACCGGTAAAAGTGATGGCCTCGTCGCGCCAGAGCCTGCGCAACACGTCAATCTGTTCTTCGGAACGATGGCCACGATCTTTAAAGTTGGCACCCAGGGCTTCGTACTCCACATCGTTCCATCCTGTACCCACACCCAGACGCAGCCGACCTTTGCTTAAAACGTCCACACACGCCGCCTGCTTGGCCACCAACGCGGTCTGTCGCTGAGGCAGAATGATAACGCCGCTGACCAGTTCGATGGTTTCTGTTAAACCGGCAAGATAAGAAAACAGCACCAACGGTTCGTGGAACATACTCTCGGTGCTGTAAGGACCTTTCCAGTCCGGGCGACTGGCGGTATTAGCCCCCAGTACATGGTCATATGCGATCAGATGATCGTAGCCCAGAGACTCAGCGGTGGTTGCAAACTTTGCCACCATGTCCGGGTCTGCGCCAATTTCTGTCTGTGGAAACACAACACCTATTTTCATGAGTCAGGTCCTTATCGGGATAAGTAGGAAACAGAGATATAAAACACCCACCCTACTCTCGTTGATATAGCCCCTGCAAACAACAGCATTGCAGAGCAAAAAGTGCTAAAAAGCCATCCCACAGGAAAAAGCGGCTGACAAGCACATGGACCTTGCAATTATTTTTATCGGCGCGGCAAAGCTTGGCTTTGGTCTCCTGGTGGGTATTGTTGGCATCACCACCAGCGCGCGCCTGATCAAGCGAGCGATTGGACTGGCTGATATAAACGCTTTAATAAAGGCACAGAATGTTGCCGTCGGCTTATCTCTGGGCGCAGCAATCATTGCAATGGGGATGCTGGTCGAGCCCGCGGTAAGCCGCACCTTCAATGCCCTGGATCTCATCCAGCACACCGCGCAGAACTGGACTGACGTGTTATGGATTGTTGCCTATGCACTGGGGCTGACCAGCGCATCTTTGTTAATCGGTGCGGCCGTTATCGTCAGCGGCGTGCGTGCAGCCATACAACTGACCCCGGACCTGGATGAAATAGAAGAAATTGTCAGCGGCAACATTGCCTGCGCAATCATTCTGGTAACTGTCATTGTTGTGCTGGCCTTCCTGGTGCGTGAGGGATTGGACACCATGCTGACGGGGTTTCTCCCGTTGCCCGTACTTGGACGGGACGGACCCGCCTGACATGGCACGACGCCGGGTAAATCTGAGCAACTGGTTCTGGGGCTTGGTTATATTTGGTGCCGTCGTGTTCCTCAACCGCGAGAATTCAACGCCAGAGCTGGACCTGGGTACCGTGCAATATCCCCGCTACCCGGCAACTTACGATACGACGGAACACCTCTGGCGAGCAGCAGGTTTGGCCAGGACGCGTATTGCATTCGATCACGGCCACAAAGCGATCAACACGCTCGAGGCAGACCACCTGTTCTATAGTCGTCAGATGGAACGCATGTATCAGCGCGGAACTGCCAGTCGGCTCGGCGCCAACTGCCAGAGCGAGTATTGGAGCTGTGTTTACAGCGAAGTTTTTCAGCGCAATGCGACGGATTTGGAACCCTTGCTGGATCGCATATCCCGAGGCCTCAACGAACAACAGTGGAGCGCAGTAGAAGCTACCCGCTGGTTGCTGCGCTTTGTGCAGGAGATCCCTTATCGCATTCCAGAGAATCATGCGTTTGGCGTTCTCCCCCCCGCGCTGGTTGCGTCCCAGAACTGGGGGGATTGCGACTCCAAGTCACTGCTTTTGTTGCACTTATTACGACGCGTAGGTATTGACGCGCAGATCACAGTCTCGAATATTCACAAGCACGCCATGGTCGGTGTATTTGTGCCCACCTCCGGGGCTACCTTCAGGTACCGCAATCGCGACTACGCCTGGGCGGAGACCACCTCGAATGCGCCACTGGGTTGGATATCACCAGAGATGCTGCGGCCCAACGACTGGGAAGTGGCACCTGTTCGATAGCATTGTGGTTTTTATCGGCAAGCCGAATTCAAAAAACCTCAGGCGTATGGAAGCCATGAAATTGATGCGGCACATGA
>CBDUMB010000096.1:0-9023 GCA_965368205.1 uncultured Pseudomonadaceae bacterium
CATTAATCGTTTCTTGATGCCGTTGCAGGATGGCTCTGGCAGTGGCTAATTCTCTTTCCAGATTTGCCACATCAATGGCTACAGGCTGCGTTTCTGCAAGTTGCGTTTCTTCAGCTTGCCTTTCTTCCGTCTGAGGAGCGTCTTCTGTGATCACTATCTCACTGACAGTATCATTGGTCGCGCCGACTTCTTGTACTGTGGCTTCCTCTACCGTGATTGTGCCAAACACACGCTCCAGCTCTGAAGTGTCTACACCCTTGCTGTTATCTTCCCGGGTGGTCACTGAGAGTTCGCCTTTTTTCGCCTTACGATAAATGGTCTGGCGGGATTTGCCGGTCAGCTGGGCTGCTTCTGTGAGTGAAACAATCATGCGCAGAACCCTGCTGGTGCACAACTGACTGCCTGCGTTTGTAACAAAAATACGGGTCTCATCGTTAACATCCTGATTTCATGTTGTAACCATAGTTCAGGTAAGACAGCGGTCAAATGCGATGACCAGAAGGCACCCGCAGCAGATCACCACCCTGTTGCAACCCCCGTGAATTGTTACAATGAACGATCTTTGATTTGAGGTTGAATGAGTCATGAGTGAGTTATCAGTGCCCGCCGGAGTGGAATACGCTGAAGTCCGGCAGCACCAGGTTCGCAAAGTGCGAAAATTGATGGTCGATGGCAACCTCACTGCCAATTCTGAAACCACTGAGGGCGGCGTAAGTTCCAGAGTGTATAACCAGGGTTACTGGGGATTTGCTTCGGTGCCTAAGGCGGACACCATCAGTAGAGATAAGGTTGTCAGGAAGGCCGTCGATAACGCGTTAGCGATGAGTCGCTTTGGCAAAAAATCGGCCCTGACACTCGCGGGTAATGCGCACTCTTACGAACAGCGTGGTACCGATACTGCCGAACTTTCGCAGCAGGACAGCATCGACATCATGGCTGCGATCAATGATCACTGCCGCCGCCGCTATCCCGATCTCAAGTCGACCTCCATCCTTCTACACGAAGAGGCTCACCACAAGGTTTATCAGACCACCATGGGCGGCGAGGGCGTCAGCGTCATCAATCGGGCGACCTGGGTTGTCGTGATGACAGCAGAGGATAAAAACGGTCGCCCGGTAGAGCTCAGAGAGTCACTCTCCGGTAAAGGCAACCTGGCCGACCTGAATATGACCATGCAAACCATAGGACCTGCTCTCGATCAGACGTACCAACATTTAAAAGCCAAGTGCAACGCGGTGCCTGTCCGCGGCGGTCAACATGTCATTGTCCTGTCACCGGACCTGGCCGGCATGCTGGCCCACGAAGCGATGGGCCATCCCTGCGAGGCGGATTCTGTTCTCGGCGGATCCGCCGTGGCGGGTCTTGTTGGCAAATCCGTTGCCAGCGAGCTGATCACCATGATTGATTATGCCAATACGTATAATGGCTCCGAGTTGATGATCCCGGTTTACGCTGACGACGAGGGTACCGAGGCCATTGATGCCGTCCTGATCGAAAACGGCATCATGAAAAACTTTATGAACAGCCGCGAAACCGCGGCAAAGCTGGGCATAGCTGCAACCGGCAATGCTCGCGCTTACACCTTCAACGATGAACCACTGATCAGGATGCGGAACACCGCGATTCTACCCGGTAAAAGTAAGCTCGAGGACATGATCAGCGAGGTTGAAGAAGGCTATTTCCTGATGAAAACCGGCAACGGCCAGGCCGACGCCACCACAGAATTCATGTTTGGCATCAACCTCGCGTATGAAATCAAAAACGGCAAACTTGGACAGGCGATCACAGATACGACGGTTTCAGGTCGGGCCATCGATATGCTGAAGACAGTGGATGCGGTATCCGATGATATGCACTGGGAGTGCAGTGGCTACTGCGGCAAGAAGCAACCCATGGTTGTCTCAATGGGTGGCCCCGCGATCCGCGCACAAGCGCACCTGGGTGGAGAATAATCGCCATGACGATAGACCCCAAACTGATTGCCGAAGCAGCACTCGAACAACTCCAGGCTGCAGGGTTCGATGATGGCCATGTCAGTGTTTCGATCACCGCCCAGGATGAGCTCAATATTGAACAGAACGAAGCGTCTCTGCTGCGCAGCGTTGAGGACTATGAAATTTCGCTAACGGGTATTGTCGATGGCAGAAAGGCAAACGTCGCTTTCACCGACCTCAACGACGCGGTCGTCGCGGAGACTGTAAAAACCCTTGTTGCGCGTGCCCGAACTGCTCCCCAGGATGACGCCAATGCAGTCAGCAGCAATCAGGTCGATTCCTTTGAGCAGGGACCTTTGCATTCCGACCTTGATCTTCTGTGCAGAAAGGCATCGGAGATACTCGAATTCCGCGCTGAACAGACACCCAAAGTAGAGCTTCGATCTGCGGCTGCTGCACACAGCGTGTCGCGTACACATACAGTCACAAGTCGGGGCACAGCCCTATCCAGCACGGTGGGCAGTTTACGCCTGGGCGTCACGTGTAATGGAACAGAGAATGGCAAGACCAGCTCGTTCAGCTACAGTGGTGGTATTGCCAATGATCTGAGCGACAAAAGCGCAGTCGAGTTTTTTGCCCTTGATGAGCTGATGCGCAGCGCTGAACATCAAATTCATACTCAGCTGATTGGATCGCCTTTTGTCGGAGAGGTGATTCTTGCGCCCAGCGCGGTTTCCAGCGTGGTCAGCTGGCTGCTCGAGCAACTTGGTACCCAGGCTCTGATAGCGCAGTCGTCGGTTTATCAACACAGTGTTGGCGAGCAGATTGCTGCATCAAACCTGACCCTGCGCAGCGACTTCGATGCGCCAGGGCACGCGCCTTACACCGCAGATGGTTTCAGAGCTGAGCCTCTTGATGTCCTGGAGAACGGCAGACTGGCCACCTTGTTACCCGACCTTTATGGCAGCTTGAAAACCGGTCTATCTCACCGCCCCAGTACCTCGGGATGGTCTATTGATCCAGGTAAAGATAGAAAAGCGGATCTGATCTCGTCAGTCCAACGAGGCGCATTAGTCACGCGTATCTCGATGGGACGTCCAACTTCAAGCGGCGACTTTTCCGGCGTGATCAAAAACAGCTTTCTGATCGAAGATGGGAAGGTCGGCACTGCCCTCGCTGAGACAATGGTTGCGGGTAACATGGCGCAAATGCTCAAGGATATCAGCGGTGTATCTGCCGAGAAAATCAACTATGGCGGGCAGAACTTTCCATGGTTAAAGATCAACGGCCTGCATTTCTCCTGATTTCGCCGTGCGCGTAGACAAGGTGCGCGCGCGATGTTTGGCAAGGCAATGTTAACAGTCAGATTCTGAGTAAACGCAGGCATAAAAAAACGGGACAATTCATGTCCCGTTTTTTGTTCCTGAGCGTAGGATCAGGTCAGCAGGGGTGCAATCACCAGGCTGACAATTGCCATCACGTTGATCAGGATGTTCATGCTGGGACCTGAAGTATCTTTGAAGGGGTCACCAACGGTGTCACCAACAACCGCTGCAGAATGCACGTCGCTGCCTTTACCGCCGAGGTTACCTTTCTCAACATACTTTTTGGCGTTGTCCCAGGCACCGCCCGCATTGGCCATGGTCAGCGCAAGCAGGACACAGCCGAGCAGCGCGCCGCCAAGGGTGCCGCCCAGAGCTTCCGCGCCAAGACCAAAGCCAACAATGGGTGGGACAGCCACAGCGATTACACCGGGCAGCATCATTTTCTTCAGTGCTGCATTGGTCGCAATCTCAACACACTTGGCGTTGTCCGGGTCTGCAGTGCCTTCCATCAGGCCAGGGATTTCACGGAACTGACGGCGGATCTCTTCAATCATTTCCATCGCCGCTTCACCCACCGAAGTCATGGTAATAGAGGCAATCAGGAACGGTACAAGGCCACCGATAAACAGGCCGATCAACACCATTGGGTTGCCGATGTGCAGGATAAACTCGCCACCGCGGGCGAGGGTTACGGTCTCTACAAACGCAGCGATGATGGCCAGTGCGGCCAGCGCTGCTGCGCCGATGGCAAAACCTTTACCCATTGCAGCGGTAGTATTACCCAGTTCGTCCAACGAATCGGTAATGGCGCGCGTCTCTGGTCCAAGGCCACCCATTTCGGCGATGCCGCCGGCGTTGTCTGCAACCGGACCGTAAGCATCAACGGCCATGGTCATGCCAACCGTAGCTAACAAGCCAACAGCCGCGACGCCAACACCGTAAAGTCCAGCCAGGCTGGTGGATACGTAGATGATGGCGCAGATGGTCAGAATAGGCACAACAACTGACTGCATGCCAACTGCCAGACCAGTGATAATGACTGTGGCTGGGCCGGTATTTCCTGACTCAGCAATTTTCACAACCGGCGTTGAGGAGGTGTAGTACTCAGTGATCAGGCCAATCACAACGCCACCAGCTGCACCAAACAGTACCGCCCACCAGATGTTGTCCGAGACTCCCAAGGTACCCAGCACCAGGTAAGCGGCAGCCATGAATATGATTGGCGTGCCGATCATGCCGATACGCAGGGCAACCGCCGGGTTTGCGTTGGAAAAAGAACGGACGATGCCAATGCCGATAATCGAGGCGATGAGGCCGGTTGAAGCCAGTGCCAGAGGCACAAACATCAATGCTGAACGGCCCTCTGCCTCAGATAGCCCGGGCGCTAACTGGCTCACGCCAAGGGCGGCAAGGGTCGAGGCGATTGCAATGGTGGCAATCATCGAGCCGCAGTAGGATTCAAAAATATCTGAACCCATGCCGGCCACGTCACCTACGTTGTCGCCAACGTTGTCAGCAATAACGCCGGGGTTGCGAGGGTCATCTTCTGGAATACCCTGTTCGAGTTTGCCCACAAGGTCTGCGCCAACGTCTGCACTTTTGGTGAAGATGCCGCCACCCACTCTGGAGAAAAGTGCGACAACTGAGGCGCCCATACCAAAACCGTGAATATGGTGAACCATGTGCGGGTCGCTGCCGTAGAAGTAATACACCAGGCCTAGTCCAAGCAGGCCCAGTGATGCAACAGCCAGCCCCATAATAGAGCCGCCGAAAAACGCAACGGACAAAGCGTCTGCCTGACCTTTGGTATGTGCTGCATTGGTGGTGCGGATATTGGCCTTGGTGGCGGCATACATACCGATCCAACCAGCTGCTGCGGATGACAATCCGCCGGCCAGAAAGGCAGCGGCGGTGTATAAACCAAGGTCTGTGATAGATATCAGTACCAACAGAACAGCACTGAACAGTGCTAAGAGTGTGTACTCGCGGCGCATGAAAACCATGGCGCCAATGTGGATCTGATCCGCAATCTTTTTAAGTGCGTCAGAACCTTCATCATAAGCTTTGACGATACCGTAGATCACAAATGCAACAATGAGCCCTACTACGCCCAGCGCAGGTGGGATCAGTTCTTGTTCAATCATTTGGGTCCCCAACTAGTGTTTAGTTTTTTTGTTTTACGGGGCGAGCGCACGCCGGCATAGATGCCAGTTGCCTTCCTCCCCTGTTTCGAACGCCGCTAATAATAACAGCGTTGGCGCGCCGCGCCACCCGTGGGTTTTAGCCCTGGGTGAGCAGGGTACGCAGGTCGATAATGGCCGCGTTGGCGCGAGCAATGTAGGATGCCATCACCAGTGAATGGTTGGCCAGCAGGCCCAGGCCATCGCCGTTCAACACCATCGGACTCCACACGGTATCCTGGCTGGGTTCCAGCTCGCGGATAATCTGCTGCAGTGATACCCGGGCATTTTTGTTGTCGAGCACATCGCCGAAATCCTGTTCCATAGCACGCAGCACATGCAGCAGTGCCCAGGTATAACCGCGAGTTTCAAAGAAGATATTGTCGATATCAAGCCATGCGGTTTTAACCATCTGATCCTGTGGGGATGCGGTGGCCTGTTGTGCGGCGCTGTCACCGGCCAGGTCGATGTTCAGTTGTCGTTTGCCGACGCTGGCGGCGAGTCGCTGGGACATGCTGCCTAAACGGGTCTCAATCGCTGCCAGCCACTGCTGCAGGTTGTCTGCACGGGCATAAAACTGCGCATTCGTCTGGCCGCTGTCTGCCAGCCGTCCCATATAATTGCGGAACAGCTTTGCCCCATCGCGATATTCATCTTCTGTCTGCGGCAGCATCCAGGAACTGTTGTCGAAGAAAAACTTACCCTCAGCTTCTGACAGATCCGGATCTTCCGCGGACTGGCTCTGAGAGCGGGACAAATCGGTTCGGTACACCCGCGCCGCATCCCGCAGTAGCGTCAGCACACCAAATTCCCACTCCGGCACGTTGTCCATCCAGACCCCTGGTGGAAAAACATCGTTGGACAGGTAGCCACCACGCTTTTGCAGCAGCGTGTCCGCCAGAGTGATGACGGTTGCAGTGGTCAGATAGCCGGTGACCAGCGAATCATTGGCGTTCTGGGCCATCTGCATGGCATTTTCGCGCACGTCAAACTGATCGGGTTCGTAGTCCCACCACCAGCCCAGAATCACGGTAATGGCCAGGTACAGGCCGATCAAGCCGCCGGCGACTCTGCCTACTGTGGAAGGCGTACTACTCATATTGTCATCCATATATACAGGTTCGGTGCGTTGCCAGAATTTCCAACTCATGTCGATTGACTCCGGTAATCATCAGGTGGCGGATGTTGATCCAGTCACAGGGGCAGCTTACTAAAGGTTACAGTCAGTTGCTCGCCACTGCTGAACTTGAGCGTGATAGGGAAGACATCAGGTACTTCCGGGACACCAAATATCATCAGGTGCAGCCCACCCCGTTCAAAACGTACTTCTGAGTTGGGTTTGATGGACAGGCTGTTAACCCGTTGCATGCCCACTGAATTTTCGCGCTGCACCGTTCGGTGCATTTCTATCGCGCGTGCGAGTTCTGAGGTGGCACCTGTGAGGGTCAGCTCATCAGCGGTGTTATTGGTCAGCACAAAATAACCCGCTGTGGTGTCTCGCCCCGGTACCAGGTCTCTTACCTGGGCTGCAGAGACCTCGATTGCGGCGGGTGGTGTGCTGCATCCGCTGATCCACGCAACGACCATAAGCGCCATAAACAGTTGGGTGCAGGTTTTCAGGTGGGGAAACATAAACGCTCTACTTTTGCGGGTGTACGGATTTTGATTTCGGCCCTGATACGGCCGGCAACCTCGGCTGCCGCAAGCTGCTGATAGATCCAGCGTCCCTGGGCGTCGCTGCGGGCATAAATAATAAAGCGGCATGGCGTCGTTGCCGGGTGGCTACCCAGGGCGATCAACTGATCTTTGAGGGCTCGGGTCGGATTGTTCAAAGTGTGTTGATCCAATGTCAGCGCGGTTCTCTGTGCTTCTTCTAATAGTCGTATCTGCGCCTGGGTTGGTTCTATTGAAGGGTGATTAGGGACAATTAAATCTGCCCGCACCAGCATCGAGCGTGCCGTCGCAAAACGATTGTAATCCAGGGCATCCTGGGCCAGTTTGACGTAGATTTCGACCAGTTGCTCCAAGCCTCGCAGAGCGTCCTCCTGGTCAGGCTGAATCGCTAAAATTTCGTGGTAGTAGTCCAGTGCGTTGTGACCCGCTGGAAAGGTCAATCGATTGTCCGCAATCGCCGCATCAGCATTATCCAGGAGTTTGAACAATAACTGGCGTTCGATGACCGGTGGCGGTGGTGGCGCAACCGGTGCAACAACAGGCTCAGGTGGTGGCGTGGGCGCCGAGGGCGCCTGACAACCCGTTGCGCAGACGAGGCCAAGCAATAAAGGCAGTAAAACTGCTTTTATCGAGGGAAATTTGAGTTCCAGTTTTCGGTTGGTGTCAGAATTCACAGTGAAGATGGCGCAATGGTGTTACGTATAGACTTGGGCCGCGCATTGTAGCGAACTTCCCGCTGTTGGCGGGGTCATATGCGCACGAATATTCGCACCTTTGTAGAGATCCTGATTTGCAGCAGGGTCGAGCGAGTGCACAATACATTTACAGTTTTAGAGGTTCCGGTGAAGTTCAACGTGCACGATCTCAAGCCACTGGCTGATATAAAGACGCTCCTGCGTCGTTCACTTCTGTTGGTCACCGCATTATTTGCATTGTCTGCTGCTGCAGCGGAATTTGAATTTGAAAGTGGCGACAGTTGGCTCGCGGAAGAAGATACCTTTCTGAAGGTTGACGAAGCGTTTGCGCTGACCGCAGAGCTGGACAGCAACGGTGCCTTTGTTGCGCGCTGGGAGATGCCTGATGGCTACTATCTGTATCGCCACCAGTTTGCGTTTGAAGTGAAAGACAACAGTCGCCTGACGCTTGGTGAGCCCGCCATCCCGGGCGGGAAACGTAAAGTTGATGATTTTTTTGGTGAGGTGGAAGTCTATTACCACAACGCCGAAATAGTAGTGCCTTTAGAATCCCAACCCGGGGTGAACACCCAGATCGGCGTCAATTATCAGGGTTGTGCAGATGCGGGGCTGTGTTATCCGCCGGAAACACGATGGTTTGCTTACGACGGCATGCGTCTTATTTCAGCGTCATTGTCGACGACTGCAGGCGCGATGGCGGCAAGCACAGACATTTCCACCCCTCAGGCAGCTGAAGCAGCTCCGAGCACCACCGTCACCTCTGGTGTAGCCGACACCGAAGAACAACTGTTGGCAGGCATTCTTGCCAGTGAGAGTCTCTGGTATGCCCTGGCGCTGTTTTTTATTGCGGGTATCGGTCTTGCGTTTACCCCTTGTGTACTGCCGATGGTGCCTATTCTCTCCAGCATCATTGTTGGTGAAGGTGACGACATTTCGAAGCGCAAGGCGTTTACCCTGTCCTTTGCGTATGTGCTGGGCATGGCGTCGACTTACGCTCTGGTAGGCACTTTGGTTGGTCTGTTCGGGGCGGAGCTTAATCTGCAGGCAGCGCTGCAGTCTCCCGGTGTGCTGATCTTTTTTGCCCTGGTTTTTGTTCTGCTGTCGCTGTCTATGTTTGGTTTTTATGAACTGCAGTTGCCCCAGGGTCTGCAGAATCGACTAAACGCCATGGGGCAGAAGCAGCAGGGCGGCAAACATGTCTCGGTGATGGTCATG